>JAQWFD010000024.1 GCA_028704555.1 Desulfobacterales bacterium | reverse complement strand
TCTACTTGTCGAAAACAGGGAATTAAGTCAAGCCGTGCACTGGAATTGTTGTTTAACGGCGAGTTGCCAGATTTTGTCATGTAAATGGAAGTATACTAATTTTCAAGCACGCTGAATAGTTACAAAAACTTTTTCGTTATTATCACCCTCCGAAGAGGGGTAAGGTTCGCCTCGCCAATGTTCAGCAGGCTTCGCAATGTGGTTGACCGCTCCTACCTCACAGAGCTTTTACAGAGCCACGATAGAGCTTTGGACTGGCGATTACATCCAAAGGTATCTACATCCTGCCGAACGTAGTCAATTAAGACTTGGGATAGTCAACTTGGGCTTTTACAAGCCCCTTCTGAATCTCTGATTCAGGAGGGGTAGTTGACTATGTTATGGGCATGAAATAAGGAGTTCTGAAATTCAGGCATTATTTATGGCCCAGCATAAATTCGACAAGTGCCTTGAGGTCTGCCTCCGGAAGCGCCTTCATCTTCCCGATATATTTTTCCATAACCGAGGCCCGCTCCTTATCCATAACCGGCTCCGCCTCACCCTTCACATAACCGAGCAATTCGTCAGCCTGCCCCTCGTAGGCCCCGGCTATCGCAGCCAGAGACGGCGCGACTTTCGATTCAACCGGCTTGTGGCACATACTGCATTTCTGTGCCTTGAAAACATCCTGCCCCACCTGAGCCCCGGCACTGACCGCCACCAGAAGCATCATCCCCACCATCAAACCCACGACACACACTTTCATATGAGACCTCCTTTTCATTATTTACGAACTCGTAAAAAAACCTCCGCGCGCCCTTTTCCGTCATTACCTCGAAGGCGGGAATCCAGTCTTTTAAAGGCCTTATCGCCCCCCGCTCTCGAAGGTGTGCCGAAAATTCGTTTTTTTACGAGACCGTCCATGTTGGTGCCTGAACAAAAAACCGAAACCCCCATCCGGATTCACAACGGATGGATAATTTAAAAGCCAAGAATTCCCTGTTAAAACTATTCTGAATATTGTCTGCGACGCCAGTTCAGCGTCGCCCGGAGAATTTTTCTGATCATTTGGTGAATGGTGATTGCCGGAACCGGATTTACCGGGTTTTCCGGACGTAATTTGGGCTTGATCGTAACTACGGTCACAATGTCGCGGAGTCCGTCCCGCTCATTCCCGGCTTCTCCAACGCGATCCGGGGGATGCCAGTGCCATGAAGCTAAAGCGCAAAAACTCGGCGCACCTCAAACAGTTTGCGCTTCTTAACGCTTCATGGCCCCGGCATCTTATCCCCGGATCGCGCAATGTCGTACGCCGGGAACGGGCGGGACTCCGAGGCTACGCGTAGAAAAATATGGCCGCAGTTATGATCGGGACCCAAAATTTAGTGGGGTAAGGCGTTGGAACTAAAATTCGTGTTTTTCCCGGCTGAAAAATAAGGATAGTTTCCATAGATCTTCCACAACGCATTGGGGAAGCCGGATCGTTGGATTCGGGCGTGCTCAGGGTCCTATTTGTTCGAAACAAGATTAAACAATTATCTTACATATCCCGAAGACGGTCAATCCGATTTTCTATTTTTTTCGTGAGAATTCGACGGCCAGATGAAACGCGGAGATTGCGAATGAAATCCGTTTTGAATGGGCTGAAACCTATTTATGCTGCAACTTAGAGAGACTACTCTTTATATATCATTCAGTAAAATTTATTCACAAGTTGACTTTTACTGAGGTTGAGTTATTACATAGGATGATTCATAAAGGAAGTTTTGCATTTATGGTAGGGTAGAAAAAGCAGGGGGACAAGGGGACGGGCATGAATAAATGCATTTCTATGAGATTGAAAGAATAATATAGGATAATTATGCCACGCGAAGCCCGCATAGATGCCCCTGGGGCACTACATCATTTTATTTGCCGTGAAATAAAACGGCGAAAAATATTTGACAACGATGCCGATCGGGATAATTTTATGGAACGTCTTGGGACTATTTTTCTCATGGGATCGGGCCAAGCTAACCGAATAAAAATATAGAGATAAGGTTAAATTACACCCCTAAAAACGGGGCTATTTTGAGCTTTTTGGAGTCAAAAATAACGATATAGCCATGGCGAGAGCAAAAAGGCATTACATGCCGGGACAAATATGGCATATTACCCACCGATGTCATAAGACATAGTTTTTGCTCACAAAAATAGCAAGGCCAGGTCTTCATTCTTGACAGAATTGGAAAAATACATGACAGCGGCTTTGCCGAACCCCAAAATGCACCGGACGCAAAACAGCCTGCGCCCGTGATTTTCGTGTTAGCCAAAAATAATAACCACAATATTTGAATATACGGTGTATTTAGAATGGGTTTCGAAGAAAATAAATCGCTTTGGAAAATGTTGGGGACATCCTTGAATATCTAAATAACTTTAGCTGATCTTTTCAGCTGAGAAAAAATACTCACTATAATTACAGCGAGTTACTCTTTTAATACTTCTGCTATGGCACTACTTTTGTTTATTGTTTTCTTAACGCGTTCAGAGAGGACGTTCATGCACAAAGCGCTATCCGTTGTTGAATAACGGACTTGATCATAACTGCGGCCACAATGTCACGGGGTCCGTCCCGCCCGTTGCCGGCTTCTCCAGCACGATCCGGGGGGTGCCGGGCCCATGAAGCTAAAGCGCAAAAACTCGGCAAGCCTCAAACAGTTTGCGCTTCTTAACGCTTCATGGCCCCGACATCTTTTCCCCGGATCGCGCCATGTCGTACGCCGGCAACGGGCGGGACTTCTAGTCTACGCACAGCAAAATATGGCCGCAGTTATGGTCAAGCCCTGAATAACAAACAAATGAGAATAGGTATATTATTCTTCAGGTGATGTTTCTGTAGATATCTTTCCGGTGTCCGATTTTAAGAATCAGAATCAATAGAACATCATCTTGAATCTCATATAAAATCCGATAATCTCCAACTCGAATTTTGTGGAAAGGATTATTTCCCTTCATTTTGGTTGCATCCGGATTCGCGAGGTTTTAAGAGAGGTCGTCGATTTTTTTGAGCGCTTTTGCCGCAGAGACCCTGACCACTATCCTATATGTCAAAGCTCAAGTTCCTTTTTCAATTTTTCCCGGGGAATCGGTTCACCCGGTTCATTCTTAGCTTTCCACGCATCTTCTATGTCAATTCTGTTTTCTAAATCTTGCAGCAATTCAAGCTCTTTAATAGAAACAATGGCTGCAATAGGCTCACCTCGACGAGTTAGAACAAAGGATTCATTGCCGAAAATTACGTTGTGCGTTCTCAAAACCAGTAGGCTTAACGTTCGCTTCCAGCATTGACATCATAGCACCACAACGTTATGATAATTATCACTATATATCAGGAGGTTCTTTATGACAACTTTATCAAAACGTTCGACCATTTATTTAGACCCGGCCTTACACCAGGCGCTCAGACTCAAAGCCCTTGAAACATCCCGATCAATGTCAGAAATCATTAATGACGCTGTTAGAAAAGCCCTTGCTGAAGATGCAGAGGACCTTGCTGTTTTTGAAGAAAGAGCCAGCGAGCCCCTAATCAGCTATGAACAGATGATCAAAAAGTTGAAAAAAGATGGACGAATATAAAATATTATTTAAAAAGTCTGTCTGGAAAGATTTTCAATCAATCGCGGATAAGGACCTGAAAAGGATTCTAAAACAAATTCAATCATTGAGTATAAACCCACGCCTTCCAGGATGTGAAAAGCTTTCTGGACAAGAATGTTATCGTCTACGACAGGGACGGTATCGTATTATTTATTCGATCCAAGACGATGCGCTCACCATTTGGGTAATAAAAATTGGACATCGTGGTGATGTTTATCGCTAAAGCGAACAAATAGTTGCACACTCAACAGGGAACCCACGTGACTTTTTTTCATAGCTATTTTTGAGATAAACGTGCCTGTAGGATCAGCCTCGTTGGGTCCCGGCGGGTGAACTTGTCGCCTTAAAATTATCAGGGCGAGTCTGGTGTCACATCTTGCATAGTGAATAAAAGAAAAAAAGATCAGGCAAATTATGCTCTCACTACCGCAAAAAGCATTAATCATGAATTAGAATGTTTTTAATATGGCAATAATATCATCAATATATATCGTGTGCATATGCATAAAAATCTATCTTGGTACTTACCACGAAGCGGTAGGCGCATCCTTGAGACGTTCATCGCCGGAATAACCACGGGCCCACCTTGTTGATAACTAACCATTAACGATTGAATATAAAACAATGAAAATACGCAAACTCACCGCTGAAAATTATGACAAGGTTTCCGCCTTGTTGCGGCAGGCATTCCCTGATAGCACATATGAAGTGCAATTAGTTGAAAAATTCCATCAGAATGATAAAGCAGTGCATGAATGGGTGTGTATTCATACCAATACGATAATCGCCTATATCGCTTTTTCGAATGCCTATAACGGCGATAATGTCTGTGGCTTGCATCTGGCGCCATTGGCTGTGGCACCCGAGTTCCAAAAGCAGGGAATAGGCTCAGAGCTGCTTCGCTTTGCCTTGAGGCAGGCTGTCATTAAGGAGCAGACCATTTTCGTTTTAGGTGATCCCAACTTTTATCAGAAGTTTGGATTTGATCCTTGTGTCATACCTATTTGTCCCTTTGATAAAAAAAATACCCATTTCTTAAGTATCCGCAATAAACCATATAGCCAGTTCACTGTGGGGTATGAATCGGAGTTTAACGTGGCGCATCGCTCATCTCAGCGAAAAAAATCAATTTCCCGCCATCAACAAAAAAAACGGCAAAAATAGCCGACCAGAATAGTGACCGGATATTCGGTCAGGTTCAACGACCGTCACAGGCACCCTATGTAATTGATGGGCACGCTTCGCTTTGCCCCTCCTTCGAAAAAGGGAGCTCACAATGCTCCGGAATGGCCAATAACGATAGTTCCGAAGTGTATTCGCGGAGTCCCGCCCGTTCGCGGCGTATGACATTGCGCGATCCGTCATCCCCCGGATCGTGCTGGAGAAGCCGGCAATGGGCGGGAGGAAGTCCGCGACAACGTGGCCGAAGTTATGATCAAACCCCTTTTTTCTGTGTGTTCCGACCGCGACTGTTCAGTGGTTCCATTTTTAAACCACGTTCACCAAAAGCTGCATGCATTCAGGTACGTTGCGGTTTTTATGGGCACTACCTGTTTTGCAGCATATGAAAACAGAAAAAGGCCAGATTTGTCCGACCCGGTAAAGTATGCTATGAAAGGCATGGGTGATGATAAAATCTCCAAATTTATTCAACTGATTGCCGGATGGCCGGTTCAAGAGGTTAACAGATGTTATGCTGTCATTGGAAATGGTAAAAAATGAGCACTACTATAGAAAACAAATATTTTACGGGTATTGTTCCGGATTGTTATGCCTGCGTCATCAACCAGGCACGCTCGGCGGCACGATTTGCTGAACTTACTGAAGAGCAGACCCATCGCATTGTTGCGGTAGCCAGGATAGAACTGGAAAAGGCTAAAGGAACGCATCTCTTAGTCCAGCATATTGTTCGTCGCGTGGCAGACGCAATTATTCAAGAACGAAGTGAATCTCCCGGATTTGACATTTATGCAGAGGTGAAAAAAAAATCCAACTCCTTATCTTTGTCCTATGCAGAAAAATTTCAAAAGAAAATAGATAATAGTAAATCACCACTTGAAACTGGGATTCAGATAGCGGCAGCGGGAAATATTATAGATTTTGGAGCAAAAAATCATGCTTCTATCGATCTGAACAAAGAGCTTCAGTCTCTTGATAAAACGCCCTTTACTCACTATGATATTGAACCGTTTAAAAAAGCACTGGGCAGGGCTTCAACACTTCTCTACCTCTGTGATAATTGTGGAGAAATAGTTTTTGACACGCTGTTCATAAAAGAGTTGCAGCGGGAGTACCCACGCCTTCAGATCGTAGCGGCACTTCGCGATAAGCCTATCATCAATGATGCCACGCTGGAAGATGCCAAGGCGGTAGGACTTGATCGTCTGGTTACGACCATTTCCAGTGGCAGTGTTTATCCGGGAACCATTCTTCCCGAAACGACAGAAGTGTTTCAAAAATTGTTTACTTCTGCAGATGTGATGCTTTCCAAAGGCCAGGGAAATTTCGAAACGTTGTCACCGATAGCGGATAAAAGGGTCTTTTTTTTATTACGCATTAAATGTGAATATATGGCAGCTTTATCTAAAACAAAAAAAGACAGTTTAGTACTTATACAAGGAGGCAACGATACCCGATCAATATGATAACAGGAGCTTGAGCATAACTACAAAACAAGTAAGTGCCTCAGCAAAAATAAGCAAGGCAATGGAATTTGTTTTTACTGAGGCCCTTATATCTACAGAAGCTTCCCTGCTCCCGCATAGACCGCTTCCACTTTCAATGCTGCTGCATGCCCCGGAAGCTTTTCCGGATTCCATGCTTTCATATCCTCAAAGGCAGCGCCTTCTTTGTGGGATTCAATGAGGCCTTCCCAATCTTCCCATGCCTTACTCACTTTTTCCGGTAATATGGTGGCCGCAGTTATGATCAAGCCCCATTTATCCTTTGCAGGATACTAATGCGGTCCGTGCCCGCAACCCAATTTCCATGGAATTGCCGTTACAAAAAACTCTTTATTTTTCTACCGCCCGTTCGCTTCGCTCTCTCGAGACACAGAGCTCGCAGAGACCAAAACCACCGTTTCGAGGCTCTGCGTTCTTCGCGTCTCGAGCGAAGCGGGCGGTAACTATAACGGGAAAATTTTTGTTTTTTTGACAGAGTTTGAGGGATAAGACACTAAAGTTACCGGATTTGAATCTCGTGCCGATACAGCATTGTCCTTCTCAGGATCCAGGCTTTCGTTGACATCCAAACTGTCACAGCACGTTACGAGCGCCTGAAAGCCAACATGAGCCAAAATCAATTAAAAAACGGTCTGTCGAAAACCTGAAGCATTCGGACAGACCGTTTAAGTTAATCAACGGAAACGACGTATCAAATCTCCGTTTCTATTTTTATAAATCATGGGGTTCGTGGCACTCGCCGCAATACATTTTTCCGTGCTGATAATTGGCCGATTTTTTAACGCCGTGACATGACAGGCATTTCTGTGTTTCGGCCGGTAGCGCATACACAGGTTTGAAGGTGCCGTCTGCATGGGCATTCAGCAACTCAATCGTCTTTGCCGCTACTTCAGCGGCTATTTTTGCACAACGATCCAAGCGCTCGGGAGTGGTCAGCATCTTGCCCGATTCAGTGCACCATTTGGCAACGGACACGTGGCACAGGGGTGAATTGCTGACGGTCTGGACCTGCCCGGGAAACTTGGCAAATTTGTCCAGGCCCTTTGACGGAAACGGCATATCGCAATACCAGCCGATCAGCTCATTAAAAATCTTGCTGCACTCTTTGGGCTGAGTAAAAAGATTGATCATGGCGCCTGCGGCAATCAGGGTACCGCATGCAGTCCCCCAGCCGGCGCATCCACCCCCGGCAAAATTATATATTATGGGCGGATACTGCGTATACGGAAAGCCCTTCATTTCGATCAACTGGCCGATGATCCCATCGGCTGCAGCTGACCCTCAGCCGTATTTGAAGTATGTATTGTACGCAATCGGCAGGGCTTTTTCCGGATCCAGCTTCACATAAGGAAGCGGCCATGACGCCTCATTTTTTGCGGCATTCGCCGAAGGAATGATGCCGGCTGCCGTACGGACCAGCCCCCCGGCGACCGCCGTGCCAATAGCAGCAGCCCCCAAGGTCAATGCTTTTCGCCTGGTAATCAATTGATCGTGTGGTGAATTCATGTTGTCCATAAGTAACGTTCCTCCTTAAAGCGTAATCCATTTTAAAAATCCTGTGCTATCATCGATTCAGCCCAAAAGCCTGCTTTACAATGTTCTGTTTCCTTTGGGTGGATACAGCTGTCAAAAACCGATTCTCTCTACCTATCTACCAACAGCCATATATCGATTTCGAACTTTTTTATGTTTTATAAATGCAAACTTTATGCCCATTTTAAATTTTTTTTGAACAAAAGCCATAATTCTAATCAATTCAACTACAATTATTGATATTCATAAAAGCATTCTTCAAGCCAAAACGACAGCATCCGCTGTATCTCACCGTTTTTATATTCCTTTTTTTAATCGTCAGTCCGGTCTGAAATAATTACGCAGAACTGCACCGAAAAAAACCAGCAACGATAGTATTGCCTAAACTTGACTGAAATAGACCCGTAAATTCCTTTGATCTTGGGTGAAACACGGATCGGTTCATGAGAAGCGTTTGATTTTGAAACGTTTTTCCTTAAACAGGCTTCCCCCATTGAAAAATTTCCGCCTGTTTTATGATTCCGCATCATCCCAGAGGCGGATATCACAACGCCAAAGCGATAAAAGCACAACCATTCAGGTGGTTTCATCCAAATTGTTTCAATTTGAAACAATTTCATCACACACGCGCTACATTCACCTTCACCCGGTAAGCATATGAATATATATTTGTCTTTTTCAGAATTAGTCAATATTTTCAAATGGTTATTTGCGAACTAAAATCAAATAAAAATCACCTGGCACCGATTTATCCAAAGACAAATTCAAGCGGCTGAAACGAGATAACGCACTAAATTCTTGAAATTTTATCTAAAAAACTGTAATTATACACAACCTGACGTTCTGAAGTTTCTCGTTTTTTTCCGAGGCCTTTCGTTGCCTCTCAACCAATGCCATCATTAAATGCTGACATCACGATTAAGGGAACACCGTTTTGAGCCATAACCGTCAAGAACCTTCTCTGCCTGCCTTTGAACTAAAGCTACCCTGCCGGGAGATCCTTGAAAACATCCGAGCAGGCGTATTTATCGTAAACACTCAGGATCACTGCATCACTTACATGAATCAAGCTTCGCAAACCATCACCGGACTTTCTTTCGAAAAAATTTATGGCAGGCACTGTTTTGATCTGTTTACATCAACCGACTGTTCTGCAAACTGCCCGCTTGATTACACCTTCAAAACCGGGGAGCCCGTCTATGACTTTGAAACAAAAATCATCTGCGAATCCGGGAAAAAAAGGCCTGTCAGCATATCGACCTCGGCGCTCCGGGATGACTGCGGCAACATCATAGCGCTCGTTGCCATTTTCAGAAATCTGACAAAACTGAAAGTCTCCCGGAAAATGGTCACCAAAAATTATTGTCTGGATGATATTGTCAGCAAAAATCCGATCATGCAAAACCTGTTTGAAATCCTGCCCAGGGTTGCCTCCAGTGAAACAACCATATTGATAGAGGGTGCCAGCGGCACGGGTAAAGGATTAATGGCCAAGGCCATTCATAATTTGAGCCCACAAAAAAATAAAAACCTTATAAAACTCAACTGCGGGGCCATACCGGAAACGCTTCTGGAATCCGAACTTTTCGGTTATGCCAAAGGGGCGTTTACGGATGCAAAAACCGACAAACCCGGCCTCTTCAGCATCGCAAACGGCGGAACTCTTTTCCTGGATGAAGTGGGCGACATGTCTCACGCCTTCCAGGTAAAACTGTTAAAGGTTATCGAAGAAAAAGAATTTTACCCGGTGGGTGCCACGCGACCGTCTCAAACCAATGCCCGCATCATTGCCGCCAGCAACAGAAACATGGAAGCCCTTGTGATGGAAGGGAAATTTCGAAAAGACCTGTATTATCGACTCAACATCATCAAACTCGTGTTGCCGGATCTCAAGGATCGCAAGGAGGACATTCCACTTCTGGTGGAAACATTTATTCAAAAAATAAGCGAGAAAAGCAACAGCCCCGTCAAACGGGTATCCAATGATGTCATGACCCACCTGATGAAGTATAACTATCCCGGCAATATCCGGGAACTGGAAAACATCCTGGAACATGCCTGCGTACTCTGCCCGGGAGATGAAATTCAACTATCCCAACTGCCGATGGATTTTCTTCACCACAGCCGGATACCCAACAATTTTTCCCCCAATAAAGGAGCTCTGCAGCATTCGGAAGCCCGCCTTACGCAAGAAATCCTCCACAAGCATAACGGCAACCGAGCTTGCGCGGCAAGAGAACTGGGCATCAGCCGATCCACCCTCTGGCGAAAGATAAAACAATTCAGACTGGCCTGATGTGAACAACAGAAACCGGAAAATTGATGCGATCGGATCAGGCATTATGAAAAACCCGATCTCTTTTTATTCTCCAATGAATACGCGAAACGGGTTTGACCGGTAAGCAACTGCGAACCGTCGTAAACAGCTATTTTTTTTTTTGAATCCGTACGTATTTTATCGGCCCTGACGGATGGCACTGGCAGAGCAGTAACCCTCATTTAAAGTGAATTGTTGTCCATCAATTAGCGTGAATCCACTCATCAAAACAAGAAATTGGCGCCATATCGGTGAGGTAGCGTTAACCAATAGAAACAACTCAGAAAAGACAACCGAAGATGGTGAAAAGACGGCACAAGTGGATAAGGTCATACCGATAAAGACCATTTTGTCAAAGAAGGAACAAAAAATTCTCAGGGCCGAGAATGGGTCTTCAAAAACTCGTCGGAGGGCCTGGAATTTTTTTGCGGGCATAACCGATAATTTTGTTATTGTTTAGACGACAACTTGCTTGACATCTACCATTGATATGAGCATGTGCAAATAGCCCCTCCTTTGTGACGCTGAGCGCTTCACATCTGGAGGGGCTTCCATTTACTCCCGTAAATGTCAAAAATTTAATGAGTCGCCCGGCAAAGCCGGGGGTTTACCTAAGGCAAATTACCGCTGGGCAGCTGTAGTGCGAGGGCCTTTATGGTATTCATAGGCATCCAGACCCAGTCGTTTGAGGGTCTCCGGCGTGGGAACACCCCA
The DNA here is from genome assembly GCA_028704555.1 of Desulfobacterales bacterium. NCBI lineage: Bacteria > Pseudomonadati > Thermodesulfobacteriota > Desulfobacteria > Desulfobacterales > Desulfobacterales bacterium. The sequence goes on along the minus strand of JAQWFD010000024.1, from coordinate 48,807 downwards.
TTCATCCCATCCGCGGGCGCGGTAATAGTCACGAAGCTGATAGCCCAGGTCAGGAACAAAATCACCGGCACCACCCTGACGAGGACTGGTCAGTATCCTTACCGGCAGAGTATCATCTTTACGGCTGACCCCTTCGCGAGTGTTGAACAGACGCTTCAGGTTAAAAATCCGCTCACCGCATTTCACCCACTGGGCATTGGTGAAATGCCATCCGGTGATATGGTTGAGGCACTGAGTCATGGGACCGACTGTCATGCCGCCGAAGACCGAGAACTTACAGATCTTCAACGAGTCCATCATGCTCATAAAATTCTGTTGGTCAGCAACGAACTTACCTTTGCCTTCATTGGTGTAGGGCGGCATGGGCGCATCATAGCCAAGATCGGCGATATTGCTACAGCCTTCGCCTTCAAAATCCTGGTTGTAGGCCTGCATATGGCAGGCTCCACGATTGGAGGTCGCGTAGGCAACCGCCAGACCGCCACGACCTCGGGGGTCATGGGCAGGGAAGTCCATCCCTTTGGTATGGATCGCAAACTCTTCACTAACCGGACCAACACGTTTGACGGCCGCCAGAATACCCTGGGAACAATCATCACCGATGTCCTGACGCAGAGCGATTTTCTTTATCATTTCAACCATGGCCTCGCCGTTGCCCCAGGTCATCTCGAGACCACCGGTATCTTCACTGGTAATCATGCCGTGCTCCCAGGCCTCCATAAGAAAACTGACAGCCGAACCGGCCGAAATGGTATCTATGCCGTAATCGTTGCAGTATTCGTTGGCTTTAGCGATGGCTTCGACATCGTCGATCAGGCAATTGGAGCCGAGCATACCAAGCGTTTCATACTCAGGGCCGCTACCGCTTTCCATTTTGAATTTGCCGTTGGGAATCTCTACGGTACGGCCGCAACCGATAAGACAGTCAGCGCAGTAATAGCGTTTCTTCAGGATAGTTTCGGCAAGGTGCTGGCCGGAAACCATTTTAGCCTTGTCCCAAGTACCCCAAAGCCAGTTCTTGATCGGAAGGTCACCGCATTGATTGAAAGCTTCCACTCCGCAGGATGTGCCGTAAACGCCAAGCAGGCCATCGTGAACTTCTTTCATCTTAACGCGACTATCGGAAAGAAAATCGTCAAAGACGTTCTGATTAACGATCGAAACCTTTTTGCTGCCTTTGACCGCGATCGCTTTCAGATTCTTGGAGCCCATAACAGCGCCTCCGCCACCACGGCCGGCTGCTCGGCCATCACGGCCACCGGTCATGATGCAGGCCAGTTTCACCAATTTTTCTCCGGCCTGGCCGATGGAGATAACCTGAGAGACTGTCCCCATTTCTTTCTTGATCAGCTTATCGGTTTCAAATGTGCCTTTGTTCCATAGGTGATCAGCTTTTTTAATCTGAATATCTTCATCTTCAATGGTAATATAGACCGGCTCTTTGGCCTTACCCTTAACCATTACGCCATCAAGACCGCAGCTTTTCAGGGCAGGTCCCCACTTGCCACCGCAGTCGGATTCCAGGTAAATCCCGGTCAAAGGACTCTTGGTAATGAGTTCCCAACGACCAGACTCAGGCAATTTAGTACCGACAAAGGGGCCGGTCATGCAGATCAGAATATTTTCCGGCCCCAGTGGATCGATGCCGGCTTCAAGATTTTCATAAAGCAGTTTAGCGCCCAAGCCACTGCCACCGATGAAGTTTTGAAGATCATCTTCACTCGGACTCATGTAATCCACTTTTCCCGTGGTCAAATCAATTACAGCGATTTTCTGCCAATATCCACCTATCACATTTGACATGGCCCTTCTCCTTCCCTCAAATAAATGCTGCGTAAAGTCAAAAAAATCTCCTTTCCGAAAGGGAGGTTCCGCCGTTTCCAACAAAACCCTGCCGGCCTGCCTTCCTTGAGGACCACCCTTATTAGGCTGGCAGGCTCGGAGACAGCTTTAGGCAAAAATACTATACGAATAGTGTGTGTTAGACTGTTGCCAATTGGGTTATGTAAAAAAACCAATAAATTTTTCTGCAATTCTCGGAAAGTCAGCTGTGGAGAAGACTTCACTCCTGCTTTACGATTTTAAATAAAATGATGCGGTCTTTTTTATTCGCCTTTCACACCTCGTTCAGTGCCAGACAATGATCCGTTCTTCTTTTCCCGGCAAATTTAAGCGCCCTGGCTACTTCCGGCAGTCCTCCCATTTTAATTGCGGCTTGTCGGTAATAGCTTTCGCATGTTTTTTCCAATTTTTTGGCAATCGCCAGCGTCTCCGATCTATTTCTGCTGTTTCCGCCATCGCATTTTACCTGAAAAGGAGCCCGGCCAAAATTATCAATGGCTTCCAGAATCATTTCGGAAACGTTTTCCCGACGCGTCAACTGCAATAATTTTGTATTTTTACCAGCATCTGCGTTAAACTGCTCCATCATATCTTTAATATCGGCGCAGGCCGGATTCTGAAGGACCTGTGCGTAAAATGCTTTGCTTTGGTCTTCCAGCTCCATCGCGAATGATAAAACTCCTCCAAAATTTATAAGCGGCATAGTCACTCCCTGAAAAGGGGCGTCGGTCGTTTCCGGCAACGCCCCTTTGTTAAAACGCTCTTATAACCAGCGTCGAATAACGACTTTTTTATTCGTGAAAAACTGAAAAATCTCTCGGCCATGGCCTTTAATATCGCCAAACATGGATTCACCGGCACCGCCAAATGGGAAAAAGCTCATAGGAGCCGCGATGCCGATATTGATACCCACCATCGCCGGTTTTACTTTATACTTAAATTCCCGGGCTACGGGGCCACTGGAGGTGTAAACGCAAGCTGCGTTAGCATAACCACGGGTATTGACAACGTCAATAACTTCATCGAGATTTTTGGCACGAACGATACTGATGACCGGACCGAAGATTTCCTCACGGGCGATGGTCATATCGGGTGTAACATTATCAAAAATGGTGGGACCGACGAAAAATCCACCGGGGTAATCGCTTACTGTGCAGTTTCGTCCATCCAGGATCAGATCGGCACCTTCTTTAATGCCTTTTTCGATATAGCCGAGAACACGCTCTTTGTGCTTTTGGCTGACAACCGGTCCCATGCCGGTGTTTTCGTTCAAGCCGTCGCCGATAATCAGCTTTTCAGCGGCTGATTTAAATTTCTCTACAACGGTGTCGGCGATGCCCCCTACCGGCATCAAAATGGATCCGGAAAGACATCGTTGACCTGAACAGCCGAAAAACGACGTGATCAATGAAGGTAAGGCTTTGTCCAAGTCAGCGTCGGGCATAACGGCAACGATGTTTTTGGCTCCGCCCAACGCCTGAACACGTTTTCCGGTCTCACCGCAACGTTGATAAATATACTTTGCCGTTGGGGTCGAGCCGACAAAAGAGATACCTTCAATATCGGGGTTGTCAAGCATGGCGTTGACGACATCACGCGAGCCATGGACCATATTGACAACTCCTTCCGGAAATCCGATCTCCCCCAAAATTTCAAAAATCTTCGTCTGAGTCATCGGAACCTGTTCGGAGGGTTTCAATACATAGGTATTTCCCGAAACAACAGCATAGGGAAGAAACCACCACGGCACCATGGCCGGAAAATTATAGGGCGCGATACAACCAAACACCCCCACGGGTTGGGGTTCGGCTGTGCAGTCGATATTCTTTGCGATATCTTCCAGACAATAGCCGGTCATCATTGTCGTAACGCCGGTAGCATGTTCAACATTTTCGATCATCCGGCGGACTTCTCCGCGAGATTCGTCGATTGCTTTGCCTTGCTCCCGTGTCATGATCCGGGCAATATCCTCAAAGCTGTCTTCAAATGCTTCTTTCAGCCTGAACAGATATCGGGCCCGAGTCAGAGGCGGGGTACAACGCCATTCCCAGAAGGCTTCTTTAGCGGCTTTGACGGCCTGGTCTACTTCGTCCCCGGTACTGTAGGGAACGGTTGCAATTTTTTCCCCAGTAGCCGGGCACCAGACATCACCAATATTTTTTGATTTGGAAAGAATCCATTCGCCATTGACAAAATTCTTTAAAACAGGTTGTGACATATTTTACCTCCTTTGGGCTTTAATAGAATATGTTAACCGATTTTTTTTATTTCTTGTTCCAAAAACAAATTTCTACGCCGCAACAAATTAAATAGCTACGCTAATTTCCGAACTAAACAGATTAAACCGTACCAGACTGAACTATCTAATATAAAAGCAATGGATCATCAGGGTTAAAATCAAAATCCTTAAAAATTAAATACTGCACAATATTCACGGCGCCTTAATGTCATCCCTTGACCCTTTTATCTGCCGTTTTTTTAATACCGATGGACGCTATAACGCATCATAATACAATTGGATAATTTCCTCTTTTGTCGCCTTGCGCGGATTGTTGCCCGGGCTACCGCTGGCAATTGCATCGTCTGCCATAGTGGAAACCAATTTATCCAGCATGGCCTTTGTTACCCCCAAAGCAGACAAGCTCGGGACTTTAAGCATCTGAATCATCTCTTTTACCCGATCGGCACCGGCTCTCGCCGCGTCCAACGCAGACAGACCATTCATCGCAACGCCAAGTTTTTCGGCGATAACCGCATAACGATTTGTCGCGCCCATCAACGAAAAATCCATCACAATCCCTAGCAGGGCTGCATTGGACACACCGTGAGCCACATGAAAATATGCACCAATGGGCCTCGACATGCCGTGCACCAACGCAACGGAAGAATTAGAAAATGCGATACCTGCCTGCATGGCCCCCAAAAGAGTCATTGACCGAGCTTCAATATTATCGGGATTTGACCAGGCCTGTGGCAAATACCTTCCCAGCAGCTCGACGGCAGAAAGCGCCATGATATCGCTCATGGGCTGTGATTTAACAGAAACATAGGCCTCTATGGCATGTGTCAGCGCATCCAGTCCGGTAGCGGCAGTAAGGTGCCGGGGCATTTTCATGGTCATCAGGGGATCAACCAGTGCTGAGGTGGGCATGAGTTCCGGACTCCCGATCAGCATTTTTACATCCCGGTCGGTGTCCGTAATAATCGTCACCATGGTCACCTCACTGCCTGTACCCGCGGTAGTGGGTATTGCGATCAGCGGCAAACCCGAATTGACGACTTTATCAATTCCCATATATTCCTGAATGGCACCCGGGTTGGTTGCCATAATACTTATAGCCTTGGCAGTATCAATCGAACTTCCGCCGCCACACGCCACCAGCACATCGCACTTACCGGCTTTCAACATTTCAAGGCCCGCCTGAACATGGCTCAAAGTTGGTTCCGAGTTCACGCCGCTGAACACGACAGGATCGAGACCGGCCGTTTTTAAAGATTCTAATACCGGTCCGGTGGTGCCGTTGTTAATCAGAACCTCATCCGTTACCAACAGGGCTCTGGTGGCCCCGGAACGTTTGGCTTCGGGGCCGGCGTCCATGGCGGCTTTCAGGCCAAACTTTATCGTAGATGGTTCCCGAAAAAATCGTGCAATTGTCATAAGCTTTGCCTCCTTGGATTATCTAATCGTTATCCTTCGATGTATTGGCATCGCATCGATCGTTGAGCAACTTACTCTATAAAATTCTAAAGTTCGATCATATCTTCGGACGCGTTGTCCGCAGTTACATGTGCGGGAATATAGCCGAAGTTATGATCAAGCCAAAACTCTAAAACCGTCGATAGTCGTATTTAATAAAAAGAAGTTCAGCTTCTTTATCCATATTATTGGTAAAGCTGTGATTGAGTCTTGAATCAAAGTAACAACTGTCTCCGGTTTCCATTTGGTATGTTTTCCCTTCATAATTAAATTCCACCGGCCCCTTTAACACAAAAATAAATTCTTCGCTGTCATGGGAAAAAACAGTGGTTTGCCCTTTTCGGATTCTCAAAAAAAAGGGCGTCATAAACTTATTTGTTGAATCATTGACCAACGGCTCATAATAGTAACCTGACAAAGACGAGAGTACCTCATGCTTTGTCCAATCTTGTTTTCTTATCAAATCAAGATTTTTATTCGTCTGATTTTTCTTTGGACCGGATTTAAAAAGTTCTGTAATCGGAACTTCAAGTGCGTTTGATATTGCCTGTAAAACTGCAATTCTTGGTGCATCCTTCGAACGTTCGATTTTGGAAAGATATCCCTTACTGTATCCGCAGCGTTCAGAAAGATTTTGAAGGGACAATCCTTTTTTTTTCCTGATTTCTTTAATTTTAGAATTTATTTCAGTCATAAGACCTATGCCCTTTCATCCCAACCGCATCGCATTACTCTGAAACACATGATTTTTGAACGAAAACCGTTATACCTCAACCGGTATTAATGCCTTAGGATCGACGGCTACTGACACATTCGAAGGCACATGAATCACTAAAATAAAATTTTTCTTAACGAGTTTAAAGATGTCATGTCTTTTTAAATAAGTTTCTTATTTGGAAACTATATAAGCTTAAAATTTTTGTCAACAAAAATCTTTTTAGATAATTTAAGGCACTATTATTATATATAATAAATTAATTTTTTTATAATTTTTTATATGATTTAGTTGCCAAATAAGAAACTTTCGTCAAAGGGCCAGCTTCCGACTTTTCGGGCAAAATATAGTAAACTTTCGGAATTTGTCCGGGAGATCAGGGTCGGATTTGCCCGGTGTTACAATAAACGGCATAACCACAGGGGCTATTTTTTGGGGAGACAGGTTTAAAAGTGCTATCGTGGATAAGGGGGAAACCTTGGAGAACTGCCTGGCGTACATCGATTTGAATCCTTTGAGTGCAGGAAGGGTAAAACGTCGGGAACGATACCGTTGGTTCTCTCTGGGTTACCAGATCGAAACCGATAATAAGGATGATTTTTTGTCCACCTGTTTTGGCATGAAAGAGTTCAACGTAACTAACGAGAAGGAAAGAATCCGCAGATACCAGCGATATGGGTATCAAGCTGCTGCGCTTAACCCTACAACGCGACTTATTTTTCAGAGGCCTTTAATTTCAAGGGATTCTGCCATTATTAAACCGGCAATCAAATATACCAATGCCTTTTCCAAAAAGACTTATTTTATAAAGGTCTTCGTGAATAAGTATTTTGCGTAAACAGTTGCCAGGTTAATAAGCCTATGGTATTTAATTGAATTAAAAACAGCATATTAATTTTTAAGTATCGTTGTAGGGTTAATCGGCCGGATAAGGGAAGGGCGCGGGTGATTGATGAAAAAACGGTTGAAAAGGAGCCAACGCCCGTGAAAGGGCTTTCCGGGATGTATTCTCTCAAACCGTTTTTAGAAAGTATCGGTTAACATCCAGAGCAGCAATGAATTCGGGGGGAAAATACGGGGTCAAAACTGCGGGTTTCTATTCCTCCACCCAAAAAAAGATGGGTAAATTACGTTGTCCGTTGCTCTCACGCAGGGGATCGGGCATTGCAAAAAAACGCCTCTTTGTTCATCAACCATTGAACATACTGAATTTTTTATCTTTTCCCGCGTATTCTGTGGTCTTATTTTTAATCCAAGTTCTAAGACTCTGATGCCAGAAAGGAGAAAGGACGCAAAAAGGCGCGTGTTACACACATTATCAAAACACATGTACCATCGACGGATCAAATGCCATATAGACCGGATCGCTTTTCTTAAGATTCATGCGCAGCCATTCGGAAGACGAAAGGAACGCGGAAAAAGAAACTTCCGAGCACACTACACGAATTTCACAATAAAAGCCCTGCATCATCACAGTGTCCACCCGGCCTTCAAAGCAATTGGGCGTGCCGCACGGAAAGGCATTACAGGATAACCGAACATCTTCAGGCCGAACGGCAATATACGAACTATCCCCCTTCCCCGCTGGTATGCAAACGACCAACCCTTTGACATCGGCCTTGTCTCCGGAAATTTTGGCTGGAAAAATATTTTTCATTCCGACGAAACGCGCGGTACCCTCAGTAGCGGGCCGATTGAACACATCGGAAACCGATCCGATCTGTTCGATTCTGCCTTTATTCATCACCCCGACCCGCTGTGCCAGAAAGTGCGCTTCCGAAAAATCATGGGTGACCATCAAAAGCGTCATTCCCATCTCTGAATGAAGGTCCTTGAGAATCTGACGGATATCTTCCCTGAAATTCGGGTCCAGCGCCGACATCGGCTCATCCAGCAGCAGTATGGCCGGATCGACCGCTAAAGCCCTGGCCAGCGCGGTTCGCTGTTTTTCGCCTCCGCTCAGATTAACGACCGAACGCTTCAGAATACACTCAAGCCTCAACTGCTGGATAATCATATCCACCCGTTTTTTGGCCTTTTTACCGTCGAGCGAATGATAGCGAAGTCCGAACAGGATATTCTCATGTACCGTCAAATGCGGAAATAATGCATGATCCTGATAGACAATCCCGACTTTCCTTTTTTCCGGTGCTAATCGGGTAATGTCCCGGTTATCGATCAAAATACGCCCACCGGCCACGGGAACCAGCCCGACGATGGATTCGAGCACCAGCGTTTTACCAGCCCCTGTCGGACCGATCAATGCAAAAAACTCTCCCCTGTCAACGCTCAGGTTGATATCCTGAAGGGAAAATCCGGGAAAATGTACGTTCAGATGTTCGATTTGGATCATTTGTTTTCCAGATTCTTAGGGCCGCGGCAAAAATAAATTGAACCGTTTTGATTGTCTTTTTATCCGTCTTCTGCGTTGTATCAAAGAGCACATGCAACCAGCATGCACTCGCTGACACGCCTTGAAGACGAACAAAAATCCTGCGCAACCCTGGTCCAATTAATTTCTGCCGAGGCCCTTATTCTGATCTTTGGGTGTCGAAACAACTCTCAGCAGCAAAAACAGGAGCAGACAGACCCCGATCAGCCATACCGCAACCGGCTGTGAATATTTCAACCCATATGCGGTAAACCGCTCATAAATCATGACCGGTGCAATCATCGGGTGATAGGCGATAATCACCACGGCACCGAACTCGCTGACCGCTCGGGCGGTGCACATGATAAAGCCGACCACCATGCTTCTCCATGCAAGAGGAAAAGTAATACGGATAAATGTGGAGGCCTGAGATGCGCCCAGACTGCGGGACACGTTCTCCAGTCGTTCGGGTATGGCTTCAAATCCGTTTCGCACCGTATTGACATAAAAAGGCACCCCGACAAACGTCAAAACCACGATAATGCCGGTAACAGTCCCCATTATCTGGATGCCGATCTGCTGCATCATCCGGCCAATCCAGTAGTTCTTTCCGGCGATGCTCAGGATGGCGATGCCAACGATTGGATGGGGAATCATGATCGGCAGGTCAATAATGCTTTCAAGCAGTTTCTTGCCGATGAATTTTTTTCGCGCCAGGACATACGCAAAAGGCGTTCCAAGCACAAACGATATCAACGCCGCCGACAGGGCAGTATAAATACTCAGCCAGATGGATCTTACCACGTCCGAATCCGTTGCTGCGGCCTTCATATCTTCAAACGTCGGCTGGATCACCATCTCGAACAACGGAAGCACGATAAAGGCGATGATCATCAACGTACAGGAAAACATCAGTACCGTGAACGGATCAAATCGTTTTTCTTTTACCACTGAAAACTCCTCTTTTCTTTCTCCCCGATGGCGGGGAGAAAGAAAAGGACGTATCATAGATTATGATGAGTGAGAAAGGATTTAATTTTTGACTTCGACTTTAGCAGCCAAAGATGCGGGCATGGCCTGAATGACCTGAGAAGAATTCACGCGACTGGGCACAAACGGCGGCTGGCCCATGTCTTTGAGAATTTTCAACCCGCCGTTGGGATCAAGCAGATATTCCATAAACAGGGTTGCGCCATCGGGATTGGGACAATTTTTCACCATGGCCACCCCGTAGGTGATGGAGCTACCCGTTTTGGTCGTCCAGTCACCGGGTTTAGCTCCGGTAATTTTCACCTGAGCCTGTTTGTAATAATCATCGAATTGATAGTTGCCCAGATTGATCTGATCCGGAAGCAGCAGATATTTCAGCCCCTGCTGAACCGCAACGGACAGATATTCCCACGCATAGTCCATGTTACCGGTATTTAACAGGGAAATAAGTTCCACGGATTTGGGTCGAATATTTGTCTTGGGCCGGCCGGCATCCAGGGCGGCGTAAAGGCCGGGTTTGTTGTAGTATTTTTCCGCCAGCTGCAGCACCATCAGACTTCGGTAGCCGCAGGGGTCCAGATTGGGATCGGAATGGCCCCAGCTGACGTCTTTGCGGTTCAAAATGTCGTACCAATTGTCAACATTAATCTCTCCGGCATATTTGCTCTTGTCAGTATAGCACAGCACCATTTGATTGGTGGCAAACCGGATGTTCCAGTCCGCAAAATTCGGAATCAACATGCGGTCAATCACGGTATAATCGGCCGATGCCATGATATCCGCCGGTTTGTTGAGTTCGCTGATCATGCGGGCGATTTTTACACTTCCGCCCGGCACCCGCTGCACATCGATCCCGGGATGCATTGCCTCAAAATCTTTTTCCATTTTCTGAAAAGGAACCGTCAGGCTGCCTGCATGGAAAATGGTGATCTTCTCAGCGGAAAACGCCGCGCCGGGAATCGAAATCATCATGAAACATGCCGCCAGCAACACGAAACTTCGGGTCAGGATTACCGTTTTTTTTAAATGTTTCACTAAAACCTCCTTCTTTTTTTCGTTTCGAATTTAAATGGATCCTTACATCTATAAAAGCTTCTCTGCTCCCATATAGACCGCCTCCACTCTCAATGCTGCTGCCGCATGCCCCGGATGCTTTTCAGGATTCCATTTTTTCATATCCTCAAAGACAGCACCTTCTTTGTGGTATTCAATTCTGCCCTTAATCTGATAGGACTTTCCTTCTTTTGTTATAAAAAGGATCGATCCTTTGCTGCCTGAAAGTATATTATCCAGTGTTTTAGAAAAATAATTATTCGCAACGACTATAGTATCGTCATTGAATTTTGAAACGCAGGATGCGTAAATCGAATTTGGAATTCCATTTTCATCCACAGTTGATAAAACAACCGGACCTTCACGATTTTCCCACGCCTTACTCACTTTTTCCGGTAATGCTGCCATAATATTCCTCCTTTTTAGTGTACGAAACCAGCTACTTTAAATCTCATGCCGCTGTAACAATTTTTGTTTTATTCTTTCCCCTCAATGGGCCATGGGGGGGCTTTACCACTTGCACCCGGAATGCCCGCCACCTGAATTTGGGGCAGGCCCGTCCAGGCCGCTTGCGTTTATTACCACATTTTTTATATCCAGATTATCATAGCACTTTACGAGTCTGAAAGCCAACATGAGTAAAAATCAATTTAAAAAACGGCCTGTCGAAAAGCTAAGGGTTCGCTCAGAAATAAGTTCGCAATTTTAAGTGTTGAAGCGCCTGTCTGGCAATGCACGAAAGTGCAGGAATATCAAGCATATTCCGAGCTTTCGTAACGCAGCCAGACAGGATGCATCGGCGCTTAAAATGGAAAGTTATTTTTGAATGAGCCCTAAGGACGGGCTACGCCCTCAACACAAAAAGATTGAAGTGACATTGAGCCAGCCCCTGTGTATGAAAGATGGAGCAACCCACGGCCATCAAACCACAAAAGAGGTAACTCATGCATAAACTTATAGAAAGATTTTCAGATCTCGTCAAGGGCAGGATTCCCGAATTTAATCGTATTGTTTTCAAAGGTTTTATTTTTCCTTTGATGGCATCCAAAGCCAAAGGATGCGATGAGCTTTTGCCAAACGAATGGCATTCTCAATAAAAATTACAACAAATGGATGATGGAACAGACCTCGTCGTTAGTTGAAACCGTGAATCAATTTACAAAAGGCAATTGTGGGCAAGGCATTATCCCTATTTCTATATGGCGTATTCGAAAAGAGAAGCTGGCTCATGAACGACAACAAACTGAACAAATTGAAAATGAACTTATCAGAGTATGGTCCTGTCTGGAGCCGGGTTCTTCGTTTCGCGCCCATTATTGTAAGAAAACCGGATATTCTCAACTTCAAAATTATGGACTTGATCATAATTATCAACCCCCGTTGCAAACACTTATATTTTTTCTTGGGCCATAATGATTTCGGGTTTATGAATATACGTTTACAGACTTGATTTCCATATCATATCTAAATATGTTTAAACGGTCGTGAATGGTTGCGTCGTTGCCTTGAACGAGGGAAGGATGTCCGATTTGCCAAGCTGCTTAACGGTTTTACTATCTATTGGACAATGTGGCAAAGCGGATGGGCGACCGATTTAATTTTCGATTCTCCCAAGGGTTGAATTCAATTATGGACTCTTTGCTGCGCCATGCTCACATGACCGGGACAAGTACACGAGTATTGCGATATATTGATCGGCCACTTCTCGGGGATGACGCGGATTAAACGCGGAGATGACGCAATGGCCGATGATAAAACCAATCCCAACTTATTGATGATATAATAACATGACAGCGAACACAAGAGGGGCGTCGATTGCGCGCGCTGGATCCGACCGGTAAGGATCGTGAATTGCTCCCATTGATTGGAATTTCAGAATTTCAGGACTGACAAATAAAATGCTGCATCAAAAATTGCCGAATACGCCTTTTGGATCGGGCCGTACAGACAAACAATTATCTGCAGAAATCAGCCGGCATCTTCGATTGTCTCAAACGCATGGAAGCATTCAAAAGCTTCCAAAACAAAACAGATATCAGTTGACGGTCAAGAGGGTCAAGTTGATGAACATATTGAATGCGTTTTTAGCTGCATCCACTGAAAAACGGATGAAAATGACAGCATAATTTTCTTGTTTTTTTTGACAGAGTTTGAGGGATAAGGCATTAAGGACAAAATGGCGGCCGCGCTGGTCATTGTAAAGGAATGGAACGACCGGATCGTTCAATGAAAGGAAATGGCGCATGGATATGGAATTGAAAAGCATATTTATCGGCCCGGCCCTTTGTTCCAAAAGGTGTTCTGACTTTTGCGGTGCCGATGCCCAAGTTTATCCGAATGGCTAACAAATGGAGAAAAATTTCCTGATCATCCACTCCAGGAACAAGATCCGGAAGCGGGGGCCGGCCCCTCGATTCAGTCGTTATAATCTCGATGAGGGAACTTCCCCCACCTATAAAGGATAACCGTCAGATGGATAAAATAACGGTTCACAAATGGGTATTGCTTCTGCTGGTATTGTTCATATCAGCCCTTTTCCTGTCGATGATCAGTCAGTTTTTGATGGCCATCTTTTTAGCCGGTATTTTTTCCGCGCTTTCCCTGCCCCTGTACCGCCGTTTTGTCAAAGGGTTCAGGGGACGGCGCCGATGGGCCGCCGCTGCCTGCATCCTGCTCATTGTATTTGTGGTTCTGATTCCGCTCACCGGATTGCTGGGCATCGTCACTTCTCAGGCCATCAAGGTGGGTGAAACAGCCAGGCCATGGGTAGAGCATCAACTTTCCGAACCGGACAACATCTCCAATTTTTTAAAAACCGTGCCGTTTATCGACCGGGTCGAGCCCTACCGGAATCAAATCCTCACGAAAGCCGGTGAGATGGTGGGACATGTCAGCACGTTTCTGATCAACCGCCTCTCATCGGTTACACTCGGAACGGTTAACTTCCTGTTCATGCTGTTTGTAATGCTTTATGCGATGTATTTTTTCCTGCTGGACGGAGATAAATTAATTTTCAAAATTCTTTACTATCTGCCGCTGGAAGATCGTGACGAGCAGCGCATTCTGGACAGATTCACGTCCGTCACCCGGGCCACGCTTAAAGGAACCGCGGTCATCGGTATCCTGCAGGGTGCTCTGGCCGGACTGGCCTTTGCTGCAGCCGGCATCCCCAGCGCGGTCTTCTGGGGAGCGATCATGGCTGTCCTGTCGATTATACCCAACATCGGATCGGCAATTGTCTGGGTGCCTGCCGCAATTATCCTGGCGGCCACGGGGCACGTTGCCAAGGCCATCGGGCTGGCCCTGTTTTGCGCAATCATCGTGGGCAGCATGGATAATTTACTTCGCCCGGTGCTTGTCGGCAAAGACACTCAAATGCATGAACTGATGATTTTTCTGGGAACATTGGGGGGTATTTTCATGTTCGGCATGGTGGGGATCATCACCGGCCCCATAATTGCGGCATTATTCGTTACAATCTGGGATATTTATGGCGTGGCCTTCAAGGACATTTTACCCGATATTACAGAATCAGAGCCGGATAGACCTGGCCGGAACGACGACAAATAAACCCGTCTTCCCGAAAGCAGAAAAACAACCATCAAATTAACTTTAATTCATCCAGGAGGTTTAAATGAAGACAGTCGTATTTGCAGCCGGCGGAGTCGGCGGCTATTTCGGGGCACGCCTGGCCCGGGCCGGTCACGACGTGATATTCATGGCACGGGGGCAACATCTTCAGGCCATGAAATCCGGGGGACTGAAAATCAACAGTATCCAGGGAGATTTTCAACTGAGTTCGGTTCAGTGTACCGATAACCCCAGCGAAACGGGCATCGTGGATCTGGTCATCGTGGCGGTCAAATCCTGGCAGCTCACGGAGGTCGGCAATGCCATGCGCCCGATGATCGGACCGGACACAATCGTGCTGCCCCTTCTCAACGGCGTGGAAGCTCCGGATCAACTGGCGCAAATCCTGGGGGAAAGCCATGTGCTGGGAGGATTGTGTAACATTATGAGCATGATTGCCGGGCCGGGCCATATCCGCCACTTAGGGATTGAACCATATATCGCCATAGGAGAGCTGGACAATACCCCGACCCAAAGAACCCGGGACATACTTCGAATACTCGAGCAGGCGGGCATCAAGGCAGCCATCCCGGACAGCATACGGGCGGCCATGTGGAAAAAATTTTTGTTCATCTGTACCTTCAGCGGCGTGGGCGCCATCACCCGTGCACCGATCGGTGTCATCCGATCGCTCCCGGAAACCCGGGGGTTGCTGGAAACATCCCTGACAGAAATTTACCAACTCGCTCGTGCGCTCGACATTCCGATCCATAAAAACCTTATCGAACGCTCCATGGGATTCTTTGATGCCCTGCCCGTCCAGGGCACCGCATCCATGCAGCGGGATATCATGAAACAGCGCCCCTCCGAACTGGAGGCCCAAAATGGAGCGGTGGTCCGTCTGGCACGCTCAGCCCGCGTCGACGTCCCGCTGAATAATTTCATCTATGCGTCACTGCTTCCCGGAGAGCTCTCGACACGAGGGCAACTGCCCGGCAGGTAATCTTTCGAAACGGGAAGATTCACTGCAGAATTTTCGACCCGGACGCTTGCGGCGGACCGGCCGAGGGCTGCAAAACAATCCCTTGGACTTGTCATAAAACGGCTTTCCTGATACTGAAGAATGTTAGCTTGAAGACAGAGCATTCTCGCCTTTTGCAACAATGGGATTCAGTATTTACGACAACGAGGTAAATCATGTTAGAAAAATTGATTGGGATTGGCATTGCCGGCGCCTGCGGTACTCTGGCCCGGTACTGGTTATCCGGATCTGTCTATCGGTGGCTGGGCCGGGGGTTTCCCTGGGGAACGGCTGTTGTCAACATCTTCGGCTGCTTTCTTTTCGGCATCGTACTTTCCATCGCGGGCGAACGATGGGCCATCAGTTCCGAAATGCGCACCATCATCCTGACCGGATTCATGGGCGCCTTTACCACATTTTCCACATTTGCATCCGAGACCGGTCAGCTACTGGCCGGTGCGGAGCTTCTGGCAGGTTTGGGCAATATCGTATTTCAGATTGTGGCCGGGGTCGGATTTTTTGTACTCGGCCAGGCGATCGGCAGAACCATTTAAGTCAGGATTATAAGGGGGTCAACCATGCATCACCCAACGGAAACACAGCTGCTTCGAATATTTATTGGCGAGAGTGACAAATTCGGGCGTCGTCTCTTATACGAGGCTATTGTCGAAGAGGCCCAGCAGCACGGAATAAGTGGTGCCACTGTCCTGCGCGGCATCATGGGATTCGGGGCCGACAAGCAGCTGCGCACGGCCAAGCTCCTTCGCCTGTCGGAGGACCTGCCGATTGTGATCGAAATCGTGGACACTTCGGAACGAATCGCCAGCCTGCTGCCAACGCTTAACACAATGATTCCGAAGGGCCTGCTCACCCTGGAAACAATCCATTGTATCACTTTCCCCAAAACCAATATGTGACAGAATCTCCGAACAGGGCTGAATCAGCCCATTGACCATCATCAGGAGTAAATCATGATAAACAACGATATATTACGACGGTTCCGTTACGCTCTGGATATCAGCGACTCAACAATGATTGAAATTTTTAAACTCTCCGGGCACGAAATTGACCGCTCGGACCTTGCCGCTCTGCTAAAAACTGAGGACGAAACCGGCTTCGTGGAATGCAGCGATACGCTTATGAACCTTTTTCTGGATGGATTCATTGTTCATAAACGGGGCCGAAAAGAAACCAGGCCCGACCAGACGGAAAATCCCGTCCTGCCGCTGACCAACAATGTCATACTGAAGAAAATCAGGATTGCCCTGGAATTGAAAGAGGAGGATATGCTCGGCATTTTGAATCTGGCCAATATTGATATATCCAAATCGGAACTGACCGCTTTATTCAGAAGGCCGGGGCATAAACACTATAAACTCTGCGGGGATCAATTCCTCAGACACTTTCTGAAAGGTCTCACCGCTCTTTATCGAGGCTGATCGCGCCCTGATCATCAGCGTTTTTCTTGATATTTGGACGGGTGCGATATAATTTAAAGAAGCGTTCCGGAAAAATCAGGTTCACTTCACCACTAACCCTTGTCTGAGAGATAACGGGTGACTTTATGCTTAAAAAACAACATGTTATTGTTTTTCAGGTAATCATCCTTTCGGTCCTGACGGGTTCTCTGCTTGGCGCTTGCTCCAAAGCCTATTATGGCGCCATGGAAAAGGTGGGGATTCATAAACGGGATATCCTGGTCGACCGGGTGGAAGACGCCAGAGATTCCCAGACCGATGCACAGGAACAGTTCAAGTCAGCGCTGGAACAGTTTGGTTCGGTGGTTCAACTGAAAGATACCGATCTGAAAAAGGCCTATGAAAAACTGAACGCCGGGTATGAAGACAGTGAAGCGGCCGCTCAGGAAGTATCCTCGAGGATTGACAAGGTCGAATCGGTTGCCGATGACCTGTTTGAGGAATGGGAGGACGAGCTGGGTCTTTACCAGAACGCGGAGCTGCGCCGATCCAGCAAACAGCAGCTGGATGCGACCCGATCCCAATACAGGAAAATGCTCGCCAGTATGCATCGGGCTGAAAAAAGCATGGAACCGGTGCTGAACATTTTCCGAGACAATGTCCTGTTTTTGAAACACAACCTCAATGCCCAGGCAATCGGCTCACTGAAGACCGAATTTTCATCACTGCAGGGAAAAATTGACGCCCTGCTCAAACAGATGAACGCGGCCATTGAATCTTCCAATAAATTTATCGCCGAACTCAAAAAATAACGACTCCAAGTTCGTGTAAATGGATACGGGCCACACGGCATTAACATATTTCACGGATCAGACATTATGAAAACGATCGGAATTATCGGAGGCATGGGTCCAGAAGCCACGGGTGATTATTACAGGCAGATCATTTCCGAATTCAAATCCACTGGCTCCGGACTGAATGATCCGGAAATTATTGTTTACAGCGCGAATTTAAACACACTCCTGGAACTGGTCGAAAAGAGATACTCACAAAAAACAGATCCGGGATACCCTTCTTAAAGACAACGGCGGTTCACTGCAAACGCATTGTCGAATACTGTCTGCAGGATGAAGAGACGCATCGGCACGACTTGAACGGATGAAAAGACTGAAACAGACAACCAAACGTCAACTGAAGCTACCGAAGCGACATACAGAACATGCTGAAAATTACTGCCACGATATCCATACCCGTCAGCGAAATTGAAATCAATGCAATTCGGGCTCAGGGCGCGGGGGGACAGAATGTAAACAAGGTTTCCTCCGCCGTCCACCTGCGCTTTAACATCCATGCGTCATCGCTGCCCGATGTATACAGAGAACGGCTGCTGAAGCTCCGGGATCATCGCATCACCCGGGAGGGAGAAATCGTCATCAAAGCGCAGCAGTACCGCAGTCTGGAAAAAAACCGGGAAGATGCCATAAAAAGGCTCCGGGAGTTAATTATCGGCGTTACCGAAACGCGCGTACCCCGCAGGCCAACCCGCCCGTCCCGTGGCTCCCGGCAAAGACGTCTCGATCAGAAAACCGGCCGGGGGCGGCTCAAGGCCCTGAGAGGAAAGGTCATCGATTAAGGGTAACGCCCTGCGGGCGGACTGAGGAGCGCTGTCGCTTGAGGAGCTCTTCGTTTAAGGAAATAGGCAAGAAGCAAGAACACCCCGGGAGTGCGACACTCCCGGGGTGTTCATTGTGGCAGGAAGCGCTAACGCCCCTTCGCCTTCAAACACTATGATTCATACTGCTCGAACCCTTCAACGAGCCGCTGGAGTTCAAAATAGCTGCCGAACACCTGCGTGTAGGCATCGATGATATTAAACCGGGCTCTGGACAGAAAAAATATGGCATCCAGAATATCCGTAGAGGTGCTGAGCCCCTGTTTGAAAGACAGATCCGTCACACGGAGGTTTTCTTCAGCCTCGAGCTGGCTGCTTTGCGCCACTTCCAGATTGTCAACGGCCACATCCAAATCCAGCAGTGCATTTTTCAGGCGGGTTTTCAGGTCATCTTCCAGCTCGGTCAGATCATATCCGGCTTTTTTCTCTTCGATCCGGGCCTGGCTGATCCGGGCGTATTTCTTCATCCCGTCAAACAGGTTAATGGATACCGTGCCCTGAAACCGGACCTCAGCTTCGTTAAGATCTGAACTGCCGTAAAAATAGTCATCATAATGGTTGTTCCCGTAGCTGACCGACAGATCTGCCCGCGGATACAGTGACGATTTCGTCGCCATCACCTGATAGCCGGCCGCTTCTTTGGCCTTCACCAGCGCCTTGATCTCGCTCCTCCGGGCCATCAGCTGCGCTTCATACTCCGGATAACCCGCCTTTGCCGGCAGCGCATCAAAGCAGCCAAAATCCAGTTTTTCCAGAGAAACGACAACCCCGGTTTGCCGGCTCAGGTCATTTAAACTCTTGCTGACCTCTGCCCCGGCGCGCCTGGCATCCTGAACCGCATTGTCCAGTTCCACCTTGAGCTTGAGCAGATCGTTTTTTTTCAGGATGCCCACCTCGTATTTCAGCTGAACATCCCGGTAACGGTCCCGGTACAGATTTACCGCGTCCTCGGTAACTTTCAGATTCGCCCGAGCGCGGTAAACCGTCAGATAGTTCAGGGCAACGACCCGTTGGATATCCTGTTTCAGGGCACTGAGCGAAAGGCGGTCAATTTCCTGCAGCGTTTCAGTTGCCTTCAGGTTATATTTATCCTTGAAACCGGCAAACACGTTCCAGGAGACCGTGCCGAAGGCCGCATCATTTTCCTTGTATTCATACAGGCCGTCATCATCAAGCCGGTTGAACGTATAACCGGCATCGAACGATGGAAGAAATTCACCTTTCACCTCCCGGATCTGCTGGCCCCGCTGTTCAACATCGGCCTGATATCTTTTGACGATATCCCGATTACTTACTGCCGAGCGCTGGAGCTCTTCCAGCGTGATTCCGTAAGCGGAAGGCACACTCAACACAAACGCAATCATCAGGACACACCACTTTTTCATTATCATTATTTCCTCTCCAGCTTTTATGGATTCGGTATTCGGATCTTCATGCGGCCGGCGTCCGCTGTCTCGTTTCAAATCCGATAACAAACGCCAGCAGCGCCGGTATGACAAAGAGCGTGAACACGGTGGACAGCGCCAGTCCACCCAGAAGAACGCTTCCGATCCCCCGGTACATCTCACTGCCCGGGCCGGTGGACAACGCCAGAGGCAGCATCCCCAAGATACTCGTACTGGCGCTCATGAAAATCGGACGGATTCGGGTCCGCACCGACTCGGTGATGGCAGCCATACCCTCCATGCCTTCATACCGGACATTGTTCAGCGACTGGTAAACAATCAAAATGGCGTTGTTGACCACCGTTCCGATCAGGATAATAAAGCCGAGCATCGTCAGCACATCCAGGGATTGAGGCCCAACGAACCGATTGACCAGCATCAGGCCGATAAATCCGCCGGCAGCGGCCAGAGGGACGGAAAACATGATGATCAGAGGGTAGAAAAAATTTTCAAACAGCGCCGACATCAACAAATACGTGATAGCCAGGGCCAGCAGCAGATTCCACTGCAGGGCCAGACGGGTTTCCACCAGTTTGTCGGCATTTCCGCCCAGTTGTACATCGAGCCCGCCAAGTTTTCCGTCTTTTTCCATCTGGTTGACGATACCGTCGATGGTTTCCATGGCCCTCTGAAGCGGCATATCTGCAGGCGGGGTAACCTCCAGGCGGACGTTTCGTTTTTTCTCCAGCCGGTCGATCTGGGTCATTCCCTGGATATAGTCGATCCGGGCCACATCGCCGATCCGGATGAGCTGGCCGTAATGGTTGACGATACTGCAGTTGAGAATGTCTTCAGGCGTTTTAAAATCGGTTTCTTCTCCCCGGACCACCAGATCGATCTGATACCCCCCATCGGGCCGGTATTCATCGATCTTTCTTCCATTCATCAACACGTCCACGTACTCACCCAGCTCCGATTCGTTCAGGCCGCTGGTGGACAATTTCCGCCGGTCCGGAACGATGTTGCATTCGGGATAAGAAATTTCCAGCGACGGCACCGGACGAATCTGGCTCCCGGGAACGGCCTGACCGAGTGCGCCGAACAATTCCCGTGCGCCGCCCACGATCTGGTTCAGATCTTCTCCGGAAATATTGACATCCACGGACCGGCCTTTGCCTATATCGGATTCAAAAATACCGGGCTGAACGCTGATGCCGAACATGCCGGGTATGGATTGAATGATCCGGTTCATCAGCGGTATGATTTTTTTGGCCTCGGTTTCATGTTCATCCGTGCATATGACGCCGAACATGGATATCATATCCGCGGATACGTAAAATATATTCTTGAGCTGGGGAATTCCGTCCAGACCGTCCTGCTCGATATATGGCTTGACCTGGCTGTAGACATATTCTCCGACTTCATGGCGCTTTTCCGAACTGTAGCCGGGCGGCGGCACCAGAATGTTCATGACAATATTCTGGTTGCCCTGCGGCAGGTATTCGGCCTTGGGCATGAGGTACCAGGAAGCTGCCAGGGAAAACGCGGTAAAACCGATCACGCATGCCAGCCGGGTAAAGGCGTTCTTCTGAAAACCACCTGAGACCGCCATAATCAGGCGGACAAAAAAGCCCCCGATTGCGTTGATGATCCCCCCCCCCTGCGCTTCCGATTTTACACGGGCATTCTTATACAGCAGATTCATGGCCGTCGGAATCAGAGTTACCGATACCACAAGGCTGATGAGAATAGAGGCGGTGATCGCAATGGCAATATCCCGGAACAGTTGCCCGGCCTCCTGCTGTATGAATACCACGGGCAGAAACACGGCCACGGTGGTCAGCGTTGAGGCCACTACGGCGCCGAATACCTCTGTGGCGCCATCACTGACGGCATTAAATATGGGTTTGCCCTTTTTTCGGTGTCGGTCGATATTTTCCAGCACCACAATGGAATTGTCCACCAGCATCCCCACGGCAAAAGAGATACCGGCCAGGCTGACCACGTTCAGATTGCGATGAAACAGCCACAAAAAAATAAATGTGCCAACGGCCGATACCGGAATGGCCAACGCCGTAGTCAGCGTGGACCGAAAGCTCCGAAGAAACATCAGCAGCACAACCACGGCTAGAATCCCGCCGATCAGCACATTTTGTTTGACGATCTGAATGGATTTCAGGATATAGGGCGCTTCATCATAATTCCACTTGATCTCCAGGTTCTTTTCCGGCAGCACCTCGGTATTGAGCCGGTCCACCACCACCCGGACATTGTCGATGATTTCCAGCACATTGGCGCCCTGCTGTCGTTTAACGGCAATGACGAGGCCTTCGGTGCCATCGTCCATCACGGAAACGAACTGGGGTTCATACCCGATGCGGCTGGAAGCAATATCCCGCAGGTAAATCCGCTTATAGCCGTCATCAAACATTACCACATCCAGCGGATCTTTTTCATTCTGAAATTTGGTGGACGTTCGAATCCGGTAATTTTTCTGGTCAATACCCAGGGTTCCGGCAGATGTATCCTGATTGGCAGCCGTCACCTTGGCCATCACCTCATTGATGGTAATGTTGTGCCGGGCCATCTTATCCGGGTCCAGAACGATCTCCAGCTGCTGGGCTGTCCCGCCGAACACCATCAGGGATGCCACGCCGTCCACCCGCTCGATATACTGCTGGATCTCGTTTTCAAAATAGGTCTGGTACTTGACGATCTCCTTCGGGTCTCCGGATTTCATTTTCAACTGCAGCCAGATGATAGGTTTGCTGGATGCTCCGGAGCTGCTCAGAATAGGCTTCTGGACATTGTCCGGATAACTCCAGACTTCATCCAGTTTATTGGATACGCGGAGCATGGCCGTGTTGATGTCCGTCTCCAGGCCAAAGGTGAGGGTTATCTTTGCATAATCGTTATAAGACGAACTTTCCATTTTCTGGAGATTCTGAAGGCTTTTGAGCTTCTCTTCCTGTTCATTGACCACCTCGCTCTCGATCTCACTGGGCGAGGCGCCGCTCCAGATGGTGTAGATCTCGATCTGAGGCATCTGGGTATCCGGCGCCAGCTGCACCGGAAGTTTGTTCAGACCGATCAGACCGAACAGAACGATGAGAATGATTCCGACGGCGATGGTGACCGGTTTTTTAATCGCAAATTTTATAAAATTCATGGGACATTCTTCCTGATCACTATGTTCAATTCACAGTTTCGCGGTTTTATCGACTCTTTTCGGATGCATTGCCCGAAACCGCCTCGACCGGTTGATCCGGCCGCAGCCGCTGATTTCCATCCACCACCACACTCATCCCGTCTGCCACGTCGGGGCTGTCCACCCCGACGAACTGACCGACAAACGATACGATATGAACCGGGACAATCACAGCTTTACCGTCTTTGACCGTATACACGAAATCCTTGCCCTGAAATTTCACCAGGGCGTCTCTGGGAATCATTTTAAGCTGTTTTTCCGCACTGACAGGGACTTGAACGGTGGCCGACATATTTTCAACCGCGATATCGAGTTGAGGAAGCTGAATTTTCAGCATGATGTTTTTGGTTTTGGGATCGGCAATGGGCACAATACCGACCACGATACCGGAAACGGTTTTATTCAATGCATGCAGCGTCACATCCACTAAGGTGCCTTTCTTTGAATAGCCCAGCAAATCTTCGCCAATCGGAACCTTGACGAGCAGATCATGTAACGAGCCGATACTGCAGATCTGCACCCCCGGGGACACCCAGTCTCCGACCTCTGCGTGCTTTTGAAGCACGATGCCGTCAAACGGCGCCCGAATCACACTTTTTTCTTTTTTCAGCTGCTGGATGTCCAGCTGCCGTTTAAGCATATGCCGCTGCTGGATCAGATCCCTCCGGGTAAATTCAAGGTCATCATAATCCTTCTCACTGGCGGCCTCCTGCTGAAAAAGGGTCTTGTAACGATTCAAGTCTTTTTCAACCTTTTCAAACTGGACATTGATCTGTTCGATCCGGATCTCGGCAAGCCTGATGTCCCGGTCAATAAAATCGGTATCCAGCAGAATCAGAATATCCTCTTTTTTCACCCGATCCCCTTCCCGGAATCGAACGGTCCGTACCTGGCCGGAGACCTCCGATGACAGATTGCTCACCTTGTCAAAACTCAGGGCGCCGACAATCGGCGTATTTTCCGCCACCATCTGTTCATGAACCTGCGCCATGACGACTTTTGCCGGAGGCTGGCCTGCCGGTTTTTCTTCGGCAACCGCTACTGCAACAAACATGAGCATCGCCACACAGCTTACCCATACTGTTATTATTTTCATTTTGTTCCATTTTTTTCTGCGTCCCATTGCTGTATTTATCTCCTTATCCATAATCAATTTCATCCCGGACATACCGCATTACCCTGAAAACCGGCAGAAATAAACGCCACCGTGTGTTGAAGCAGTTTTTCTTTACTGACTGAAATGCTGTATACCCGTTCAACGTCTTCCAACTGCCAAGCGTGAAAAAATACGCTGGCCGTACTCATCATCAACGCCATCCGAACCAGAACGGTTTCACGTGGAACATCCGGCAGCACCCGGAGCAAGGCCTCGCCAAATCGCGCTGTGAGAGGTTTTTGCAGCTCTGCCACCCAGTTTTGAAACCGATCCACATCTTTAAGCGGCCTTAGGATTTTGGTAAACACCTCACAATGATGGGGATTGCGCTCGACAAACGCGATAAGCGGGATCAGATACCCTCGGATAATATCATTCAACGGGGGGCCGTTTTTCCCTGCAGCAGCTTCCGCCTTCTCCAGCAGCGCCAGCTGCGAATCGATGATTGGACCGATATACCGGGCAAGCACCGCATCCACAAGATTTTCTTTTGATCCGAAATGATAATTAATCGCTGCCAGATTGACATCGGCACGGGTCGTTATCATCCGCAAAGAGGTTCTGTCAGCGCCGTGTTGAAGCATGAGCGTTTCGGCTGCATCCAGGATCCTGGTTTTCGTATCGGTCATTTTACCTCCGTGACAGGTTTTACCCACTGAATCAAACACCGTTTCAAACATACGTTTTTTTAATCCACTTTTAAACGCTGTTTGAATTTCTGTCAATACATTTTCCCCCGCCCGTGCCATCGAAAGCAGAAAAGCCGAAGGCTTACCAGCAAGCGCCCCTCGGCTTTCATCCAGCCCGAACAAAACGAAAAAGTGGTCTCACAGAAAATACATTTTGCGGACGTTACGTGAGGTAAAATTGTCCGGGGAGATACGGGTCCAAACAACTACCCATCAAGCATTCCTGTCGGAAAACGCTCTGAGCACTGTCTCGTAAGGCAGCAAAATGCAACTATGCCGACTTCTGTGGTGACGTACCGGTGAGAATGCCTGATAAACAGCATTTGCCATGATTTGATCGGGAGATGATTTCAGAAAACGTTCAAACGCATCGCTGAGCGTTTTCAACCGGGCATCAACTGATAATATATCTGCTTGATCACATCATTTTCCATTATCAGTTGAACGGTCACCCGGTCACCGCACAAAGGATTGGATTTTGTCGCCTGCCGGTCCGGATGATCGATGGAACCCGAATGGTCGTTGCGCCCGGCCCACTGCAACATCGAATCGTCATACAAGTTTTTATTCATTTTACCGTAATTCCTGTTGATACATATGCTGAATTGGGCGACCAACTGATCCTCGTCAAAATGCATATGCTTTCCCCGTTTCATTGACAAACCGCTGCTTATATAGCCCTCTTGCGATGGCGGATTGCCGTGCTTTACGTATGATAAATTTAATTACGACATTACGTCGCGTGAGAAGCCGGCGGTGTATATACAACAGCATAGCCGCTATCCTCTACATCCGTTTCGCCGGATGGCCGTAATTTGGCCCATGACGGCAATCGCTATTTCTTCCGGAGTGACAGCACCGATATCCAGGCCGACAGGACCGTGAATCCGTTCCAGAACCTCGTCGGAGAAACCGGCCAGACGGAGCCGCTGCAAGCGCTCCGCATGGGTTTTCCGGCTGCCGAGCGCCCCGATATAAAACGCGGTTGAACGCAAGGCCGTCACCAAGGCCGGATCATCGATCTTGGGATCATGCGAAAGGGTAACAACCGCCGTCCGTTGATGGAGTTTCATTTGTTCCATGGCCTCATCCGGCCACTCGACATGAATCGGTACATCCGGAAAACGTACGGTATTGGCAAAGGCTTCACGGGGATCAATAATGAACACCTGATACCCGACGGTTCGCGCGAATTGATACAGGTGCTTTGCGATATGAACCGCTCCGATGATAATCAGCTTTGAAGACGGATAAAATCCATGCAGAAAAACCTTGCGGCTGCCCGCCTCGACGATCATATTCCGCTCAGCATACTGCATTTTTTCAATAACACGCCGAATCTCTGGATCCAACGCATTTACGGCTTCGGATACATCCAGCGGGATTAACGTTTTTTCCCCGCCGGCAAGATCCGTAATCAGACACACCGGGCGATTGGCCGCCCGCAAGTCGACCAGCCGCTTCAAATCCGATTGCCACGTCACTTTTTCCACAAAAAGCTCGATTTCACCGCCGCAGGCCAGCCCCACTTCCCACGCCTGGTTTTGGGTGACGCAAAAAAACACCCGCCGTGATTTCCCATCGCTGATGACCTCCAGCGCCTCGGCAACCACAGCGCCTTCGATACAGCCACCGGACACCGATCCTTCAAACACGGCCTTTTCATCGATCACCAGCTGGCTGCCCACCGGACGCGGCGATGACCCCCGGGCGGCAATGACTGTAGCCAGAGCCACGTTTCTGCCGTTTTCAATCCATTCCAGTGCTTTTCCGATCATACTTTCACCTCTATTAAATGCGCATCATGAATATGAAGCTGCTCAGCTTTTCCGTCCCTGATTTCATATTCTTCATGCACCCCTTATACCGCGCCACAGGTGAAGGCGGCCGAAAAGTTAATTTTCATGGACAGCACGAGGGCAGGATCCGAAGCCTTCTCCGGGGATTCCGGCTGCCCGGCCTGCACCGGACAGAGCATCATCCCCCATCAAGCAGCGAACATTGATCCGAATCGATTCATACGCAATTTCTGCAAATTTGCCGGCATTCAACCTGATGAGGATCTCCCTGAACGGCTCCGATAAAAACCGCATCAATTTTTTGGGCACCCTGCTCCAGCAGAATATCAGAAATTTTTTGACCGCTTTGATGCAGCGCTGCATCCTCGGCCTTATTAAAAAACACATACCGTACGGCAGTTGACGGGCAGCCCTTCATCAATCCCTGATCGTGCACGATCGCCCGGGCAATCGATGCTTCGGTAACGGCATCTCCCTGCGAAAGCCCCGTAATCTGTGCATACAGCCGGGAACGAAACACCGTCCGGTCCGACAGTGCCTTTCCGACGGCATCCAGCCCGACCAGGGTGACCAGCCATCGCGTACAATCCGGTATCACGGGCTCATACGGTGCCGGCGCTTTCAGGGACCGACGCGCGGCCCCGTCCCCTTCCACAAGTATCCACCGAAACAGTCCGCTCTTATGTATCTGATCAATTTCAGGCCCGGAAAATCCGGTCAGTTTGTTCTGATCGCCGAGACAACCCCATGCCGCCGTCAGATGGAGATGGTCCGGCAGCCGCTTGCGGGCCTCATCCAGAACTGTTTGCACCGAAGACGAGATGATCACCGCTTCCGACGTGTCGGTTTCCGGTTTACCAATTTTGGTTGTAGTCGTGCTGAGCACCGTCTCGCCGGCCTCAGCCAATTCACGGGCAAGCCGGAACATCAGCGAGGTCTTTCCCCCGGCCCCGACCAGTGTAATGACACCCCCGTCACAAAATCCCAGCCTTTCATATAATTTCATCATAACGGACAAACCCCTTTGCTCATGCTTCGAAGCACTTTGCGCCATCCCTCGAAGTCGGAAAACACATCTTTTCAGGCAGCTGTGAACTCCGACCTTCGTCTGGATAACAGTATGGGTGATCCATTTTTACTTAAGTTAATGACATCAAATGACTACTTGCAATTGTCCTGTTAAAAAAATGTTTGACGTTTATAGCATACATATAATATAAGGACAAGCAAAAGTTAGCAGCTGTTTTAGCAGTAATTTTTTTTATTAACCGTCTATTTTCTTTATATTTAAAAAAGATATGTTTTGGTGGCCAATGACTGCTTACGATTGTCCCGCTAAAAATATTTGACGTTTATAAGGGTCATATATTGGCGATAAATTTGAAAAGGAAATTTTGCGTATGGAAATGCTTTCGGTTCGTGATCTCAGTTTTGATTACACGACCAATCAGGTCTTGAAGGATATCGATTTTTCCGTGGATGCGGGTACGATTTGCGGACTTTTAGGACCGAATGCGTCTGGCAAGACGACTTTGCTCAAATGCATCAGCGGTATTTTAAAAACGAAAAAAGGACAGGTTTCCATTGGCGGAAAAGCGGTGGGAGAGTTTTCAAGAAAAGCCATTGCAGGCCAGATAGCCGTGGTTCCCCAATGTGCAACCGTGGCATTTTCTTTTACCTCTCTTCAGATGGTCGTTATGGCTCGGGTAGCTCGATTTGGGTTTTTCGGGAGGCCGTCCCGAAAGGATTACCAGGATGCGGAAGCGGCATTGGCGGAACTGGGGCTGGAACATCTGAAAAACCGTTCGTTCACTGAACTGAGTGGCGGAGAAAAACAGATGGTGCTGCTCGCCAGGGCGCTTTTTCAAAACCCTTGCCTTCTTTTACTGGACGAACCGACCTCTCACCTGGATTTCAAGAATCAGCATATCATTCTGGGTATGGTTCAGGCGATTACCGGGGCTAAAAATCTGACGACAGTTATTACCCTACATGATCCGAATCTGGCGGCAAGATACTGCAGCCGGATGGTGATGTTGAAACAGGGCCGGGTGCATCGAAAGGGAAGGACAGAGGATGTGTTTGAAGAACGCACGCTCGAGTCCATGTATGGGATGAAGGTGTCCATCGAAAACGGTTGCCATGGAAAATGCTTCGTCGTGCCGCTGGCGGACGGAGGCAAATCGACTTTAAATTAGCGCCCTGCGGACGGACTGAAGAGCGCTATCACTGGAGGAGCACTTCGTTTTAGGCAAGAGGCTTTTATCTTATAACATCCTCAAGAAAGCAAAGCTTTGGGCCCTCAAGCGCAGAGCGCTCAGCCTGCAACATACTGATAAAATCAGTATTAAAAAACGAACTGCCCCGCCGCAAGCAGCGGGGTATCAAAATAGGGCTTGATCATAACTGCGGCCACAATGTCACGGGGTCCGTCCCACCCGTTGCCGGCTTCTCCAGCACGATCCGGGGGATGCCGGGCCCATGAAGCTAAAGCGCAAAAACTCGGCAAGCCTCAAACAGTTTGCGCTTCTTAACGCTTCATGGCCCCGACATCTTTTCCCCGGATCGCGCCATGTCGTACGCCGGCAACGGGCGGGACTCCGAGGCTACGCACAGCAAAATATATCGAAACGCCCCAAAGGGCGGGGTATTAAACCCAAGCTCCGCAATAAAAATCTCTATCATTGAAAATTAATTGGAATGGCGGATAAAGAAAAAACCGTGAAAAAAAACAAGATTATTTTTTTGCTGACATCCATTGCTCTGTGCGGCACGATTCTGCTTGCCGTTTCAACGGGAAAATATCCGATAGATTTTCCCACCGACGGCAGATTATTTTTCTCCCTCATCGGGCTGGAAGGCGCAGAAAGCCTCCCCGCGCAATCGGCACTGGTGCTCTGGTCCGTTCGTCTGCCCCGAATTCTGATGTCCATTATGACGGGGGCCGCACTATCGGTCGCAGGTGTTGCATTCCAGAGCCTCTTCAAAAATCCGCTGGTCTCGCCGGCCATATTGGGCGTTACTTCAGGTGCCAACTTCGGAGCCGCGCTGGCGCTTTTGTTCGGTGCTTCCGCTATGATGCTCGAAGCTTCGGCCTTTGTTTGCGGCCTGATTGCAGTAAGCATTGCCTGTCAAATCGGAAAACGGGGAGATAATTCGGTTACCACCCTGGTACTGGCCGGTGTCATCGTCTCCGCACTTTTTGTGGCGGGACTTTCATATATCAAGTGCAAGGCGGATCCCTA
The DNA here is from genome assembly GCA_028704555.1 of Desulfobacterales bacterium. NCBI lineage: Bacteria > Pseudomonadati > Thermodesulfobacteriota > Desulfobacteria > Desulfobacterales > Desulfobacterales bacterium. The sequence goes on along the minus strand of JAQWFD010000024.1, from coordinate 18,976 downwards.
TGGTCAACTCCCGGCTATCGTTTTCTGGACCATGGGAAGTTTCAACAGCGTTTCCTGGGGGGATGCATCCAGGGGGGGAGCGCTGATCCTTGTCGGGCTGCTGTTGAGCTATCTGTTCCGCTGGGGACTCAACCCCATGGCGCTGGGCGATGAAGAAGCCATGTCCCTGGGGGTCGACGTATCCGGCCGGCGGGCCTGGCATATCCTGACGGCCACCCTGATGGTGGCCGCTGCCACCGCCTCATGCGGCAACATCGGATGGGTGGGGCTGATCATCCCGCATATGTCCAGAATGATCGTGGGAGCGGACCATGACGTGCTGATTCCTTTTTCGGCCCTGTTAGGGGGCGTTTTCATGCTGTGTATGGATACCCTTGCAAGAACGCTGCCGGGGGGGGAGATTCCCGTGGGTATCCTGACGGCCATCATCGGTGCGCCCTGTTTCGGATATCTTCTGATTCGAACCAAACGCAGTGGTTGGAGCACTTAAACGCGTTGGGGAATACAACTCAAAAAGGACAAACTGCCATGCATAAGAGTGCTGTTCCGAACGGAGAAAAACACAGCTTCGGATATTGGCGGAACCGCGGGATCTTTTTTCTGGCCCTGCAAATTTTCCTGCTCATGCCCACAAGCCCGCATAATCCGGAAGCCTCCGAAATCAAGCCCGCCACCCGCGTAATCATCGACAGGGCCGGCAGGCAAGTCCGTATTCCCGAAACGCCGAAAAGGATCGCCTGTATTCACGGCCCCAGCTATGAAAAGCTGTTCGCTTTCGGTGCGGCCCATCGGGTGGCCATCGTCGCCAATGTGCTTCTGCCGTGGGATTACAAACTGAACCCCGAGTTAGAGCGTATTCAGGTCATGGACAACTTTGTGTCTCCCGATGTGGAACAACTTCTTCAACTGAAAACGGACCTTGTTATATACCACCCGTTTGCAAAACAGATTGAACAATTAAGCGCGGCCGGACTTCCCGTGGTGGTTCCTTACGATGGCGGCCGGAGGCAATCCACGCTGGAGGGCTTTATCGGTGACAATTACGAACAGATCCGGTTTTACGGGGAGTTGCTGGGCGGAGAAGCAAAAAATATCGCGGAAGAATACTGCGCATACGTGAATGAAAGAATACAAAAGGTGATTGCTGTCACGTCGAGAATTCCGACGGCCAATCGCCCCAAGGTATTTTTTGTGTGCGGGCAGATCCAGGGTCCTTCTAAAACTCAGACGCGCTTTTCCACCGCGTACTGGCTTGTGAACGCCGCCGGCGGCACCATGCAGACTCACGCCGATCCGTCATATTTCGTTACAGTGACAACGGAACAGATGATTCTGTGGAATCCGGATATCATTGTGGTAAGCACACTGCCCTCCATCGATTCGATCGTAAACGATCCCCGGTGGCAGGGAATAACGGCCGTCAGGGAAAATAAAGTTTTCATGAATCCCGAGGGCTTGTTTTATTGGAGCCACTTCAGTACCGAATCTTTCTTATGCATTCTGTTCCTTGCAAAACTTTTTCACCCGGAAATTTTTTCGCATCTGGATGTTAAGCAGGAATTAACGGATTATTACACGAAGTTTTACCACTATGAGCTTACGGATAACGAAGCCGAACGGATCTTACACCACCTGCCGCCCGCGAGTGCTTCACAATTTGAAACTGATCTTCGGAATGACAGGAAATGACATTTCTTATGCTTTCGGATCATGCATGCCAACCGGCATTCGGCAGGAAGGACGATCCTCCGTCGATATGACTTGTTATCCGGAGGTTTGGAAAATTTGGTGGGGCCGGAACCCGATAGAACGAGTCCGAGGGCTGTCTGGTGCCATTGAAAAACGACGTGACATCGGGGTCACGTTTCAATCAGTCAGCATGTGAACAGGAGAGATGAATGAAATTGAAAGTACAACTTCGGCAAATGTTTTATTTATTGGTGTCCAGCATGATGGTGGTCAGCGGCGCCATGGCGGAAGACCAATCCGGTGACAGCATGTTTAATCTGGGAGAAGTCTTCGTGACGGGAGAAAAGGGATCTGTCGATTCAGCAACAACCGTGACGGAGGTAACCATGGAAGAGATTACAGCCAAGGGCGCACAAACCGTTGCGGAGGCGCTGGAATTTCTTCCGGGCGTTTTGGTGCAGATGGCGGGTAAGGGAGAATCCCATGTAAGCATCAGGGGCTTTGACCAAAGGCAGGTCAAGGTTCTCATCGACGGCGTTCCGGCCCGGGAGAATTATTTTGGAACGGTAGATCTCTCCATGCTGCCGGCCGGTATTATATCCAAAATTATAATCACCAAAGGGGCAAGTTCCGTTCTTTACGGTTCCAATACAATGGGTGGCGTCATCAATATTATTACGAAAAAGGGAGGCACCACCCCCCAAACATCCTTGACCGCTTCCTTCGGGGACTACGGCACTGCCAATTATTTTCTGAGTCACGGCGGAAGTGCCGGAAATCTGAACTATTGGCTGTCGGGGGGATACCAGGCATCCGATGGTTACAGGCTGTCCGGGGATTTTGATGAAACCGATCCCGATGTGGGGCTTGGCACGTCCTATAACGAAGATGGCGGCAAAAGGGATTTAAGCGATTATACGAAAAAAAGCCTGGACCTGAAAGTCGGCTATGATCCGGGCGGCGATTCGAGTGCCTACCTGTCGCTTGATTATGTCGACAATGAGCGGGGAATGCCCACCTTTTATAACCGCTACTGGGCATACAGCGACTGGCGGCAATGGCAGCTCAATCTGGTCGGGGAACACAAATTCACCGACGCGCTCAAGGTGAAAACCCGGTTGTTTTACGTAAACCATTCCGACGGGATTATGGATGTAAGCTGGGATGCGGAACATACCACAGGGGGAAAAAAGTGGTTTGAGGAAAGCTATTATGATGATAGCTCCATCGGCGGAGAGATTCAAGCCCTTATGAATATGGGGCAACGGAACAGCCTTCGCTTCGGCCTGAACTACATGAAGGACAACCACAAGGAAGGAAATTACCTCAGTGACGACTGCTGGGATGTCCTTAAGGGATCGGCCTCGGTGGGATGGACACCTGAAGAAGAATACGCTGCCCATACCTATACGTTCGCCGTTGAGGATGAATTCAGGCCTTTTAACCGTTTTTCCGTGGTGCTCGGCCTGAGTTACGATGCGTTTGAGCCGACCCAGACATCCGACCAGCCGGCGCCCGGCCAGATGGACATCGTGAACCCCCAGGTCGGGATGACCTTTGACATGACGGATGCCACCCGTTTTCACGTATCCGTCGGTCAAAAAAGCAGATTCCCCAGCTTAAAGGAGTTGTACAGCACCTACGGCGGGGGGAATCCAGACCTGGATCCGGAAAAGGCGCTCGCCTATGAAGCGGGTGCTTCCCACATTTTTTCCGAGAATGTTACCGGTAAGGCGGCCTTTTTTTATCACAATGTCGACGATTTGATCGACTCCACGAAACTCGACGGTGAATCCGTCTACATCAACATCAACGAAGCGACCATTTACGGCGCGGAGGCAACTGTCGGCATGCAACTTTCCAGGGCCTTCCATACGGATTTAAACTACACCTATCTGACCACAGCGGACAAATCGAACAATGACCGTGAGCTGGAAGGTCGGCCCCGGCACCGGGTTAACCTGGCGCTGACCTACCGTTGCGCCTTCGGACTTACGCTTAACATGCAGGCATCCTATACGAAACGGCAGTATTGGGAGAACGATAATTACGAATGGACAAAATTGCCCGACTATTTCCTGATCAATGCTAAATTGACCCAGAAATTAAAAAAAATCGGGGGGATCGACGCCGAAGTCTTTCTTCAGGGCACCAATATCCTGGATGAGGACTATTATGAAACAAACGGACCGGAGCCGGGATTTAACTTGCTGGCAGGAATTTCCCTGCGGATGTAGGAAAAAGCCGGGGACGGGAAGCCTGCCTTTAATACAGGAGAGAACAACGGCAAATGCAACCGCTGCTGTCAGGGTTTCGGGACGGGAAAAAGGCTCATCGCGGATTAGTGTGAATTTACCCATACTCAAGGGAACAGATTTTTTTTGTTACTGATTTTACTGCAAAAATTAAATTTATAAATTTGGTTTTCACGCTAATCCGAGATGAGCCGGAAAAAATAAGGGGACCGAATAAATGAAATGTACTATCTGTGAGATGAAATGCGATATCAAAGATGGTGAGATCGGCGAATGCGGCATGTATACCCGAATCGGATCCGATATCCGGGAGCGGTATCCCGACAGGTATCTTGCGGCGGTCGACACCGCCATTGAATGCATGCCCATGGTGCATTATCATCCAAAGGGTAAATTCCTTCAGATATGCACCGTGGGCTGTAATTTCAAATGTAACGGATGCGTTTCTGAAATATTGACGGATCATCTTTCCGCCATTGCAGGCGCCTTTCAGGAAATGACGTCCGAGCAGGTCATCCAAAAAGCCCTGGCTGAAGCATGCATCGGTGTAATGTTCTGCTTCAACGAGCCGACGGTTGCGTATTTTACTTTTCAGCGGCTGGCCCGGATGGCCAGGGAAAACGGCTTGCTTGTAGGCTGTTCAACAAACGGATATCTGACGGAATCGGCTTTAGGCGGGCTTATCCCGCTTCTCGATTTCGTAAATGTGGGGCTGAAAGGGGCTTCAGAAGAAGCTTATCGTATCTGCGGGATTAAAAACGTTGCACCGATATGGCGAAATCTCGCGTTGCTCTACAAGCAAGGCGTCTACATCGAAGTATCGGCGATCTACCGGAAGCACGGCGAAGGGGAAATCAGCAGGGCAGCTGAATTTATCGCCTCCCTTTCAAAGGATATCCCCTTTCAGGTGATGCGCTTCATTCCCTTCGGGGACGCTACCATCGACATGGAGCCGAGCATCCGGGAGGCCGAGTCGGTTTGCAGGCAATTGCGGAAACAGCTTAAATATGTCTATCTTTTCAACTCTCCGGGGACCGATTACCTCAACAGTCGTTGTCCGGATTGCGGAAAAAAAATTATGGAACGGGGATTTTTTGGTCCCATGTCCTCCAACCTCTTCCGGTATATGCCGGAAGGACACTGCAGCTGCGGATTTCAATTGCCCATTCAGGGAAAAATCCATGATGCCCGGGTCAGGGAAACCGGATATTTCGGCGGCTACCGGACAATCAACGCACTGAACATGATTCGTTCGATATTGGCGGTAATCGGGATGACGGACAAGAACCGCATTGATGCTGTCATGGTGCAGATACTCAAGGAAGATTTCATCAAGGAGCTGTACGACCGCCTGAACAGGATCGATTCTTATTTTGACATCGTCGATTATCTTGCGGCCTTGACCGGCCGTGAATCCCAGGCCGTCGCATTTCGTCAATATGTGGAATCCCGGGTGGCCCAAATCGAGTACAAGGTCGAAGGCCTTGAAAAACCGCCGGTGTACGCTTCCATAGGCCACCCGCTCATCGCCGTATTCGAGGAAAAAATGGAATCCCGGCTAATCGATACTGCCGGCGGCCGATTAACGAACCGGCGGATCAAAAGGGAAAGCCGACCCGGCATCAGCATTTCAAAAAAACAGTTCTGCCGGATGGCCCCGGAAATCATCGTCATTTCAGGGGCCGCGGCTTGGCCCGTGGAAGACTTTATCACCTATTGCACGGGGAATGGCTTGGACGTGCCGGCGGTAAGGACTCAAAAAATCTTTCATCTGCATCCCTACCGCTCCTCCACCAACCCGGATTGGATATTGGGACTCTTGCGCCTGGCCAATATCATCCATCCGGACATTTTCCACTTTGATCTTCAAAAAGAGGCGGATGACTTCTACCGGCAATTTTATAACATGCCGTTCGGTGATGGACATTGCCACGCCTTTCCAGGACTGCGCCTGAAAAAGCACCCTGGCAGTACAGACCAGCGGATTACGTAAAAAAGCAGGGTAAGCCATGCAAAAAAAATTGGACTCAAATAAAAAATGCACCCTTCGATCGAGGCAATGCCCTGATGATGAATAAAATCACAATAACGGTGTTCGCTCCTATTTACCCCGTCATTGCCAAACATGGCCAGGGAACTTGGCTGTGATGCGTATAGAATCATTAACGATGAAACCGGATTCCGGGTTGTTATTTTCAAACACAATTAACAGACGCATACCCTGTTTCCGGATGGACACATTTTTTGCACTTTCTGAACCATGGCGACCGGGGGCAGGAATACCCAAAGACCCCTGATGCTTCTGCCTCAGGGGTCTTTGGGTATCAGATTATCCTGATGTCGCGTTACGCGACAAGGCAGTTCAATTCTGAAATCTTCCTTGGGATATTAGGATATAAGGCCACACACTTTGACTCTCAGGTCTTCCCATTTGACAAATGGAATATCTTTTATTCCTTCCAGATGACTCAGGGGGATTACCCCGACATGCGTACCCGGCACATAAAAACACTGCTGACCTTTATAGGGTCCGTCCTTCAAAATCCAGCCATCCTGAAGCGCAATGCGTTTACCTATCAGTTCTTTAGCCTCATCATTGTATTCCGCTTGTTCCTGGGGTTGAAAAATAGCTTCAAAAAACACCTTATACCTCCTGAAAAATAACAGGCAGGGACTCATGCCCTGCCTTAAGCTTAGAAATCCTCCTGACGAAGGTTCTGGTTACCTATTTTTGGATCAACAAAAAATGGTGGCACCATTACCCCTTTTCAGACAGAAGTCAAGATTTTTTCTCGATCATCTGTTTTCATTTCAAACCCGCAGCGCCGTATCCCGTACCGGACAGCTTTCCACGGCCCAAACGTCTTTCACGCTTGACACCCCTGTTTTGATGCAACTATTCTGTTGGTAATCCCGCAAAAAAGCACACACCACCCGGGTACGCCCACTCATCGTCGGATATCAGAAGAAAGGAGCGCCGTAATGAACATCACATGGAGCACCTGGCTGTTGATCCGTTTTTTACTGTTTACCCGGCCAGCGACCGTTTTTCCGGCCGCCCCGCCGCCCATCGCCCCAGGCCATTGCGCAGCGCTCTGGCTCACGGCCGTTCCTATGGATTACAATGAACCGGGCATGGCCATCGAGGGGTTCATGTACGGCATCTGCGGGCGGGATACGCAACAGTTTATAACCGGGCAATGCTTCAGTTAACGCGGAACTGGCATTCGGACAACTGTACATGGGGGATTCCAGCGGAATATGATCTATTCTGGAAGGAAACGGTCACCAGCTACCTGAGTGATGTGAGCTCATCGTCATCGCTCAATGCCCTCCGCGTGGACCGGGTTTTCATTTCTGAACGATTTGGCATGCAACATCGCGCTCCGGATCCCCCCGGATGATGACCCAGAAATTTTGACTTGACACGGCTCCTGTTCACGCCGTATCTACCCGACGGGAGATATGCCGCTCAGCCCTGTTAATTTCTGCATATCCCCCTGACGTTGCAACAAAGCCATAAACCCGGTTCACCGTGAACCCAACCTTTTTTATAACCATCCAATAGCCAATAGGTGTATTTATGAAAAAACGACTGTTGCTTGCACTGATTTTTTTTATCGCATCTGCCATAGCGCTTTGTCCGTGCGCCCTGGCAGACGGAAAAAAGAAGGTCAAAGCCGCATTTGCACTGCTGTGGACAACCGATGATATGGGCTGGACCACGGCCGGCTACGAAGGCATCCAATACCTGAAGCAGCAACTGGGCGATCAGGTGGAAATCAACTACACGGAAAAAGTTCTGGCGGCAGATGCCGAACGCGTCATCCGAAACTATGCCCGGCAGGGATATGACATCATTTTTGCCACCACCTTCGAGCATATGGATCCGACCCTCATGGTGGCCAGGGATTTTCCGGATATCGCATTTGAACATTGTTCCGGCTACAAGACCGGCCCCAACACGGGCAATTATTTTGCCCGGATGTATCAGGGAGAATATCTCGCCGGCTACATGGCCGGCCTGATGGGATTTAAAAATGTGGGAACGGTTGCAACCAACCCGATCCCGGAACCGATTCGCGGGATAAACGCCTTTACCATCGGCCTGATCAAAGGGCTGACCGAAGCCGGACACCGCTTCGATCCTGACAGGGTCAACACGGTGGTATGGCTCAAAGCATGGCGCGATGCCATCAACGAAACCACCCTGACCGAAACCCTGATCAGCCGAAAGCATGATCTGATCCGGCAGATGGCCGATACTCCGGACAGCAGCATCGCTGCGTGCGCCAAAGGCGTTCCGGCTATCGGCTATGGGTCCGATGCGACAAAATACGGCGCGGACTGCGTCCTGGTATCCAGCATATGGAACTGGGGTCCCTATTTTGTCGATGCGGTGCAGCGCGTGGCTGACGGAACATGGGCGCCTCAGGAATACTGGGGCGGATTCGAGAAAAACAATATCCGGCTGACGGATTTTCATGCTTCCGTTCCGCAGGCAGTCAGGGAAAAGGTGCTGACCGAGAAAAAACGTCTCGAACAGGGCATCGATACAATCTTTGCCGGTCCGCTCTACGATCAGGATGGAAAGCTGCGAATCGAAAAAGGCCAGAAAGCTACGGACCAGGACCTTCTGACCCTCCGATGGCTGGTAAAAGGCGTGAGCGGGAAAATACCCGACTGATCCGAACAGACCTGAAGGAAACACCGTGAACGATATTGCCGAATCATACGAATCCGGTGACAAGTACCGGCTGACGATTCCCGGACTGAGCTATGGCGTGGATCTTCCCTATGTCATCCTTGACGGAACAGATCCCGCCATCCGGATTGCTTCATTGAACCTGGTGGGCCAGATCCGACTGAATCAGGATTTTGGCGCCCTGCTGGCTCAAAAAATAAAGTCCGCCATCGGCACCCCTGAAGGCGTTATTATCCTGACCGCCGTGGAAAAAGCCCTGCAGCTCACCCAGGTGGTGGCCCATCTGCTGGGGCTTGATGCCGTGGCCGTAGCCTACAACCGCATCAAGCCCCACATGGAAGCCGCCCGCAGGCAGGTAATCCGGGTGCAGATGGATTCCATTACCAGCGGCGATAAATGTCTTGTGCTGTATGAACGGGATATCAACCTGATACTGAATGCGCGCCGGGGCATTATCCTGATTGACGATGTGGTGAGCACCGGCGGAACTGTCTATGGCCTGACCCGGCTGATCCGTGAAACCCTCAAAAGCCATCCGGACAGAACGCCGCCTGAGCTGCTGGGTATATTCTGTGTCGCACAGGAAGGCGGGGCCCTGCCCGATCTGCCCGCACCGGTGATCAGTCTGGCTACACTGCCCGAGCCACAGCAGCTCCAGGGGGCAGCCGATACCAATGGATGATATGCCCCGATCAACCCCCTCCCCCGTATTGTCCCTTGCCGGCATCACCAAACGATTCGGCCCCGTAACGGCAAATCAGGATATTCACCTTGACGTTTTCCCGGGCCAAATTCACGCACTGCTCGGAGAAAACGGTGCCGGCAAAAGCACCCTCATGTCCATTCTGTCAGGCCGGTACCGGCCCGACTCCGGCACCATTGAGCTTTATGGCCGGCCCGTTGAATTTTCCTCCCCGGCCCGGTCTCTTGAGCAGGGCATCGGCATGGTCTATCAGCGCTATATGCTGATAGAATCACTTTCCGTTGTTGAAAATATCATTCTGGGAACCACCGGACTCAAGTACCGCCTCAATCTCAAGCAGGCCTGCAACACCATTGAACGCTTATCCCGTCAGTTTGGCCTTCACGTGGATCCCTGGAAAAAAATCTGGCAGCTGTCCATGGGCGAGAGACAGCGGGTGGAAATCCTCAAGCTGCTTTACCGGAAAGCGACCATACTGATTTTTGACGAACCCACAGCCATCCTTTCCCCCCCGGAAATTGACCGGTTTTTCGAAACCCTGAAAAAGCTGTCGGCCAGCAATCATACCATCATTTTCATATCCCACAAACTGGAGGAGGTTCTTCGCATTGCCGACCGAGTCACCATTATGCGACGGGGACAGATGATCGCCGACCTGCCGGTGGGACAGATTGAATCCAAAGCCGAACTGGCCCGGTTGATGGTCGGCCGGGACGTCTTTCTGAACATTGACCGGAGGCCCCTGGAATACGGCCGAAGCGTTTTCCAGGTGACGAATCTTTCCGCAACCGGCACGAATCATGCGACGCCTTTTGACGATATCACTTTCGATATCAAGCAGGGAGAGATCATGGCAATCACCGGGGTGGCGGGAAACGGGCAGGAAACCCTGGTGGCGGCCTTAACCGGTCGGATCCCTTTCACCCGGGGATCAATCACGTTCGGCGGCAAATCCCATACGGGACCTGAATGGCTCAGGGCCGACAAACAGCGCCTGACCTATATTCCTGAAGACCGTCACCATGCCGGAAGCGTATCCGAGGCCAGCCTGGTCGAAAATTTCATGCTGACCCGGCTCAAAGAATTCAGCCGGGGTCCGTTTCTGGCCTTCAAAAAAGCCCGAAACTCCACGATTACGGCAATGGATCAGTTTTCCATATATGCGCCTGCCGGACCGTCAACCCTTGCCCGCCAGCTGTCCGGTGGCAACCTGCAAAAGCTCATCCTAGCCCGCGAACTCGACCGGCACCCTGAACTGATTATCGCCGAGCACCCGACCCAGGGTCTGGATATCGGCGCCACGGAAGATGTCTGGAAGGCCCTGCTGGGCCAGCGGCGTCATGCCGGCATTCTTCTGGTATCCGGGGACCTGAGCGAAGTTCTGACCCTGGCGGACCGGATTGCCATCATGTACCGGGGAAATATTCTGGACACTATTTCAAGCCGGAACGCGGATGAGGTTTCACAAATCGGTCTTCTCATGGCCGGAAGCAGGGGGGACGGTCGGAAGTGAAATCGGTTTGCATTGAAAAAAAATCTCATACCCGGCAGACTTGGGGAAGCACACTGGCGGTATCCACATTGCCGGCGCTGGTGATTGGTGCTGTCATTTTTCAGGCCGCAGGGGTTAGTTCCTTCCGGGCATACGCCGTGATGCTGGAAGGGGCGTTCGGAAACTGGTATGCCTTCTCGGAAGTGCTGGTCAAAGCCATTCCGCTGATGTTTACCGGGATTGCCGTTGCCCTGGCCGCCCGGATGGCGCTGTGGAATATCGGATGCGAGGGGCAGCTGGTCTTCGGGGGAATTTTTGCGGCAGGCGTTGCACTGTTCTTCCATGACTGCATACCCGATTCGCTCATGATACCGATCCTGTGCAGTGCGGGTTTTGCCGGCGGAGCGCTCTGGGCCCTGATTCCCGCCCTGATGAAAGCCTGCTGGAACGTCAACGAGATCATCTCCACGCTGATGTTTAATTACATTGCCGTTATTATCATGGAGCACCTGTATTTCGGCCCCTGGCGGGACCCCATGGGCCGGGGGTTTCCGGGTACCGCCATGCTGGACCCGACCGCCTGGCTGCCGCGGTTTTTCCAGACCCGCATCCACCTGGGACTGTTGATCGCGCTGGCCGCCGCTGCCGCCGTTTATGTCTCATTGAGCCGGCTCACGTGGGGCTACCGGATCAACGTGATCGGCAAAAGCCCGAAGGCGGCCGGATACGCCCACATAAAATTCACCCGGCAGACGATTGTGGTCCTGCTGATCAGCGGGGGCTTGGCCGGGCTGGCCGGCATGAGCGAAGTCTGCGGCATCCATCTGCGCCTGCAGCAGGGAGTCGCCGTCGGTTACGGTTATGACGGCATCATTATCGCCTTTCTGGCACGCCTCAATCCCCTGGCCGTTCCCGTGATTGCCGTATTCCTGGGGGGGCTGATCGTCGGAGGGGACCAGCTTCAGTCGGCCCTTCACCTGCCGTCATCCATCAGCCAGATACTGGAAGGGACCATGCTGATGGCCATCGCGGCCGGAAATTTTTTTGCTGCATACCGGATTAAATGGCTGAGGAGCAACCCGTGAGTGATGTGATCTTTATTGCCGCCATCGCATTGAAATCGAGCATCGCCGTCCTGCTGGCCGCTATCGGAGAAATTTTTACCGAACGAAGCGGCGTTCTGAACCTCGGGGTGGAAGGGATGATGCTGATCGGCGCCATGACCGGATTCATCATCGGCTATACAACCGGCTCACCCCTGCTGGCCTTTTCCGGTGCCATGGCTGCCGGAGCACTGCTGGCGCTGATCCACGCCGTCCTTTGCGTTCACCTGCAGGCCAATCAGGTCATCAGCGGCCTGGCCGTCACGATTCTCGGAACCGGTCTGAGCAGTTTTATCGGAAGGCCCTTTATCGGCCGGGTGGGCATTCGAATCGAGACCCTGTCATCGGACTGGATATCGGCTGTTCCCTTACTGGGCCCCATACTATCCCATCAGACCGCGATAGCCATCATGGCCCTTGTTCTGGCGCCGCTGGCCGGATATGTCCTGATGCACACATCGTTCGGTCTAAATATCCGGGCGTCAGGCGAAGACCCGAAGGCCACGGATGCCGCCGGCGTATCGGTGACAGCGTACCGGTACGGGTGTACGGTTTTCGGCGGAATGATGGCCGGCCTGGCCGGTGCCTACCTGTCTCTGGTTTACACGCCGGGCTGGAAGGAAAACATGGCCGGGGGACAGGGCTGGATTGCCATCGCCATGGTCATTTTCTCCAGCTGGAAACCTGTTCGCGCACTGCTCGGGGCGTTAATCTTCGGCGGGCTCAACGCCCTTCAGTTTTATTTTCAGGCTACCGGCCTCGAGCTGATTCCGGCCTATATCCTCCGGCTTCTGCCCTACCTGATGACCCTCTTTATTCTGTTTACAGCGACGGCAATGGGGAAAAAAACTGCAGGCGCCACGCCGGCTTCACTCGGCAAACCGTTTTACCGGGAAGACTGACCGCTCGCCCCCGATGGGTCATCTTCAGAACAAATAATCTCGGCATTACTTTTCAGCTAATTGACATTGCTCGCCATACCGTCTATTAAGTCTTAGCAGAAGACGAAACGAACAAACAGGAGCAGCGGCCCATGATTCAGTTTATCAACGTCAACAAATGGTTCGGCAAACTTCACGTTCTCAACGATATCAACTTCCATGTAAACCAAGGGGAAGTGGCGGTCATCTGCGGCCCCAGCGGATCGGGCAAAAGCACCCTGATCCGGTGCATCAACAAACTGGAGCCGATCAACTCCGGAAAAATCGTCGTCGACAACATGCCGGTTCACGACACCCGGACCAACATCACCCGACTCCGCGCTGAAATCGGATTCGTATTTCAGCAGTTTAACCTTTATCCCCACATGACAGCCCTTGAAAATATCACCATCGCCCCGGTCAAAGTCCGAAAGATGTCAAAACCTGACGCGAAAGCGCTGGCCATGGAACTTCTTGAAAAAGTCGGCATCCATGACAAAGCCGATCACTACCCCTCGCAGCTTTCCGGAGGGCAGCAGCAGAGAGTCGCCATTGCCAGAGGCCTTGCCATGAAGCCGAAAATCATGCTTTTTGATGAACCCACCTCAGCCCTTGACCCGGAAATGATCAACGAAGTCCTCGATGTCATGCGAAAACTTGCCATAGAAGGCATGACCATGGTGGTGGTCACCCATGAAATGGGGTTTGCCCGCGAAGTAGCCCACACCGTTGTCTTCATGGATGATGGCCAGATTATCGAAAAGCAGAATCCGGAATCATTTTTCAAACACCCTGAAAATGAACGGACCCGGATGTTTCTCAGTAAAATTCTTTCACATTAGCAAGCTCTGTTCTAATGCACTATATCGGGACGGATCTGATCAACAAGAACGTCTGTGAAATAAACGCAAACATCGAAAGGAGAATTTGAGTATGAAAATCAACATGAAGCTTTCTGCTTTTCTGGCCGTTGCGGCTTTGTTTGTTCTATCTGCCGCTCCCTGCCAGGCCGGGCCCGTGTATGACAACGTCATGAAAACCGGCCTGGTTCGGGCCGGTCTGATGTACAACAGCATCCCGGCGGCCTATTTCAACGAAAACAATGAGTGGGTCGGCTTTGACGTGGACATTACCGAAGAGGTGGTCAAACGTCTGAGCCAGTATATGGGAAAAGAGCTGCAGCTCGAACGCGTCAAGCTCAACAACAAAACCCGGATCTCTTTTCTGACCTCCGGCCGTATCGATCTGAGCACCGCCAACATGACCCACAAGCGGGAACGCGACAAGACCATCGATTTTTCCATCACCTATTTCTTTGACGGTGAAAAGATCCTGGCAAAAAAAGGCCTTTACACCAGGCACGAGGATTTTGTGGGAAAACGCATCGCCTCAATGCAGGGTACCACCAGTGAAAAAAATGCCGTCAACCTGCTGAAGGAACTCGGCGACCCCGATGCGGAAAAACACGTGATCAGTTTCCAGGATGAGCCGTCCTGTTTTCTGGCCCTCAAGCAGGGCAAGGTGGCTGGCTGGGCGACCGACAGCACCATCCTGCTGGGCTATGCCGCCAAGGAACCCGGACAGTATGAGCTGATCGGCGACTTCTTCAGCGACGAGCCTTACGGCATCGGCACGCCGGAAAACGACAGTGCCTGGCGCGATGCCATCAACTTTGCGCTTCAGGATATGTGGAAAGACGGCGCGTACATGAAAATATACAACAAATGGTACGGACCGGATACCGCCTATTATTTCCCGATGACCGAAAAAATCGAGATGTGGCCATAAAATATTCACCGCAGAGACGCAAAACACGCGGAGCATAGCGCCCTTGCGGTCGGATTTAGGAGCGCTATCGCTTGAGGAGCACTTCGTTTGAGGCAAAAGATAAGAAGCAAAACGCTTTTATCTTATAACACCCTCAAACAAGGTCGCAAAGCTCCCACTCCTCAAGCGTAGCGTCCATAAGCCTGTAACCGGCTGATAAAATTTATCAAAAAATGGAAATTTTTATACTATCAAGTTAACCCGTTGAACTCCGGTTTTTTGCAGGCTACCGGAACCATTTTAATTTTTCACTATTGTGTAACGCCCTATGACACCTTCATCGACGCTTATGACCTCCGGCCAGAAATGGCGGTATCTGCTGAAGCAGTGCGCCGTTGTTTTCGGCCTTTTTATCGTTGTCTACCTGATCTTCACGCATGCCGATTTCGGCTACGATTTCAAATGGTCCATCATTTACGAAGAAAACCCCACCTACCATGAGGTGTTCGGGCTATGGCTTCTGCGGGGGCTCTGGCTGACCATCTATATTTCCCTGATCAGCTCGGCGGTCTCCCTGGTCCTGGGGACACTGTTCGGCATTGCCCGGCTGTCCGGCTTCAAGCCCCTGTATTATACGGCGACTGTATACGTGGAGTTTTTCCGGAACACCCCGCTCCTGGTCCAGCTGTTCTTCTGGTATTTTGCCATTCCCATGGTGCTGCCCGAAGCCCTGCGGACATTTCTGTATGATCACAATTTTGAACTGATTGCGGCCACCACCGGGCTGTCGATTTATACCAGCGCCTTTATTGCCGAGATCGTCCGCGCCGGCATCCAGGCCATCCCCAGGGGACATGTCGAAGCGGCCGCATCCTCGGGGCTCAATGCGATCCAGACCCTGCGCCATGTCATCCTGCCCCAGGCCTTCCGCATCATCATACCGCCGCTGGGCAGCGAATTTCTCAACAACATGAAAAACTCCTCTCTGGCCATGACCATCGGGGTGGCTGAGCTGTGCTGGCAGTCCCAGCAGATCGAATCCTTCACATTCCGCGGCTTTGAAGCCACCACCGCCGCCACCGTCATTTACCTGAGCCTGTCGCTGATCATCAGTAGCATCATGAACAGCATCAATCACCACCTGCAGATCGGCCCGGACAGATGCCTGAACCGGTTTGACCGGTTCCTGGCAGCCCTGACAGCACCCCTGATCGGCCTGATCGCCTTCACAGAGCGCCTGATCGAGCGGATTACCGCCCGATTTTCAAAAAGTACCGGACACGACGAAACCGAAGGGATCTACCTTTCCGGAAAAAAGCGATACCTGGGCAAGGCCTTGAAAGTGTCGGCAGTCCTTGGAAAAATCGCCTTTATGGTGGTATTGATCGGACTTGTCGCCCTGATTGCCAGAGGACTTCTGCACTTTAACTGGGATATTGCCGTCCGGCATATCCGGCTGTTTTTAACATGGACCTTCCCGAGTTCTGCTTCCGGCGAGATCCTCTACGGTATGGGCGGGCTGAGCCTCAGTATTTCGCTGGCACTGATCGCCATCAGCGTCAGTTTTTTTATCGGTCTGGTGGTGGGCCTCGGACGGATGAGCAAAAACCCGCTGCTCAATACGCCCTGTATTCTGTATATCGAACTGATCCGGGGAAATCCCCTGATCATGGTCATTTTCTGGGTCTATTTTTTCTCACCCATCGTGACCGGAATGCAAATCAACGTATTCTGGAGCGCGACCATCGCTTTTACCCTCTTCAGCGGGGCCTACCTGGGAGAAATCGTCCGCGCCGGCGTAAGTGCCATCCCCTTCGGGCAGAGCGAGGCGGCACAGGCCGCAGGCCTGTCCTATTTTCAGACCATGCACCACGTTATCCTGCCCCAGGCGCTTAAAATCATGATCCCTGCCATCGTCGGTCAATTTATCTCCATTTTCAAAGACACGTCCCTGGCCTATATCATCGGCGTGTTCGAACTGATGACTGTGGCCCAGACCCTGAATAACCGGCTGATGATCTACCCGTTTGAAATCTACATCACCGTGGCGGTGCTGTATTTTATCTGCTGCTACAGCATGAGCCTGGTGGCCGCCCGGCTCGAGAAAAAATACGCGCCGAGGTGATAATCGAAAAACTTATTTATGGATGTAGCGCCCGAATCGGCCGAGATAGATGAGCCGGAATTCCCGCCCCCTGAATGCCCCAGTTATTTTTGAAACTTGATGCACATTTAAAAAACAGGTAAACTTGATGAACTCGTAAAAAGGCACCCCCACACCGCCATTTTTGCGCAGGCGTGAGCCCAGAACATACTGAAATGACCGGATTTTTATTCTACATAGATGGCAAATGAGGGCTGAGTTTGACTTTTTACAAAGCCATCAAACTTGCCTCGCACATATACCAATCTGTGCCCGGCAGACAACAATTTATCTGAACAGACCGCATCCGTGGGCCGGGATAGGCTGTTTCGCAACCGATTTGTTAACCGTAAAATTTAAAAAAACTCTCAGGATTATTATATGTCATTTGATCAACTTGGCCTTCGGGTCGAACTGCTTAAAGCCATTCAAGACAAGGGCTACACCGCCCCCACCCTCATACAGACCAGGGCCATTCCCGTTATTCTCAATGGACGGGACATTCTTGCCCGCGCCCAGACCGGGACGGGGAAAACAGACGCATTTGCACTCCCCCTGGTTGAAATTTTGAGTCGGCAAAACGGCAAGGGAAGGCACCCCCGCGCACTTGTCCTCACCCCCACGCGGGAGCTGGCGCTTCAGGTGGGAGAAAGCATCAAGACTTATGCAAGAAGAGTCTCCATGCGATGCACGGCGGTTTACGGGGGGGGCCGCATCGATCCACAGATCGATCGGCTGAGGCGCGGCATCGATATTCTGGTGGCCACACCGGGCCGCCTTCTGGATCTTGCCGGCCAGAGGCATCTGAATCTTTCCCGCATAGAGTTTCTGGTTTTCGACGAGGCTGACAGAATGCTGGATCTGGGATTTAATGAGGAGATTTCCAAAATTCTTGATCTCGTTCCAGCTGAACGCAGGACCATGCTGTTTTCGGCCACCTACACCCAACAGATCCGGGAGCTTGCCCGAAAAATGCTGCAAGATCCGGAAAATATCGAGGTAACACCCAGCAATACGGCGGCAGCGTCGGTTGTCCAGAAGGTCCACCTGGTGGACAAATCAGATAAACGAGCACTTTTCATCCACCTGATCACCAAGGGCCGCTGGACCCGGGTACTGGTCTTTACCCGAACAAAACACGGTGCAAACAAGCTCACGGAAAAACTTGCCGAACAAGGTATCAATGCCACTGCCCTGCATGGCAACAAGAGCCAGTCTTTCCGGACACGTACCCTTGAAGCGTTCAAAAACGGTGAGATACGCATCCTCGTGGCAACGGATCTGGCCGCAAGGGGCCTGGACATCAGCAACCTGCCCTATGTGGTCAATTACGATATGCCGACCATCCCAGAGGATTATGTTCACCGCATCGGCCGCACCGGCCGCGCGGGTGTCAGCGGTATTGCCGTCTCCCTGGTCAGTGACGACGAAAAGCCTTATCTAAAGGCCATTGAAACACTGCTGAAGCAGAAAATACCGGTGGAAAAAGTTGACTGCTATACAGTGGATAGCGACGTTCCGGATTTTGTCCTCTTTCGCCCCAACAGCCCGTCCAGCGAAAAAAAGGCGGACAGGGCCATAAAAGAGCTGGTCGTCAAAAGAAATACTTCAAAGCAGCAATCCCAGGCCCGTAATGCGAAACCGTCAGGTTCCGGCAAAAGCCCGGGTCCGGCAGCAAAATCCCGATCCTGCAACAGAAACGACAAGGCGGGGAAAAAACCCTCCGGATCAGGATCACGCGCTT
The DNA here is from genome assembly GCA_028704555.1 of Desulfobacterales bacterium. Lineage (NCBI taxonomy): Bacteria > Pseudomonadati > Thermodesulfobacteriota > Desulfobacteria > Desulfobacterales > Desulfobacterales bacterium. The sequence continues at coordinate 455 of JAQWFD010000024.1, read as the reverse complement.
CTCAATCTTCTATACAAGGCAACCCCAGGGGCAGAAGATAGGGAGTTCGGGGTACAAATAAAATTTATCGGACGACTTCTTCGGAGCATGGTCTTATAACGCGTGAATCACGCCGAATTTTAGGCACCTTTGGCATGAGGGACGCAGGCAACAATTATAAATTTCTTTCGATCAGCAACTTTGGTATACGGCCATCATGCCACGCAAATCAAGAATCGATGCTCCGGGGGCGGTTCAGTTGGGGCTTACGCAACCGGCTGTGAGCATTTCGGTCAGACGAAGAGGCGAGCCTCGAGGCCGTCAGGCCGCCCCTCAAGCGAAACGATCCTTTTTTTCTTCAGTATTTTGAGTCCGCAAATTCCACCCAGCCGCCGGCTTCGACAAGACAGCGGTCAAATTCAGACAGCTCAAACGGTATCTGCTCTGTCTGGCCACCGGATTTAACAACAAACAGC
>JAQWFD010000023.1 GCA_028704555.1 Desulfobacterales bacterium | reverse complement strand
AGCATTATAAGAGTTATATTTTTTTATGACTTTATGTTATCAGGAGGTTATTTTTTATCTACGCGAAAATAAATTTTTTTTATGCCATTTTGCCAGGCGTAACCATTTGGTTTTTTAATATATAACGGTCATGAAAAAATGCATATCCATGAAATTGAAAGTATGATATAAGTTGACTATGCTACACAAAGTCCGCATAGATGCCCCCGGGGCACAACACAAATGGGACAGGTAAATAATGCTTGGCCCAACCGGATACAAGTGTTATGGAACAAGGAAGATGATCGGTCAAAGAAACGATACAAAAGAGGGGAATAAAAAATGCCGCGTACATCAAGAATGATCGTTTCCAACGAAACAGCCGTATATCATGTCATGTCTAGGACGGCGTTGGACGGTTTTCCGATAGGGGATGTCGAAAAGGATTTTCTGCTGGGACTGATCAAACGGTTTTCAAAGCTTTATTTTACCGAAATTATTGGGTTTTGTCTCTTAGACAACCATTTTCACATCCTAACAAAAATGATACCGGAAACCAAGTTTTCGGATGAGCAGATCCAGAAGCGATATGAGGCGTTTTACGGGGATGAGCGGGTATTTGCCAGGGGTCAGCTTCCGGCTTTCCGGGCAAAATACGGCAGCCTTTCGGAATTTGTCCGGGAGATCAAGGTTGGATTTGCACGGTATTACAATAAGCGTTATAACCGCAGGGGCTATTTCTGGGGAGAGCGGTTTAAAAGCGTGATCGTGGATAAGGGGGAAACCCTGGTAAACTGCCTGGCGTACATCGATCTTAATCCCTTGCGGGCAGGTATCGTAAAGCGTCCGGAACAATACCGGTGGTGCTCGCTGGGGTACCACATTCAGACCGGCAATAAAGATGATTTTCTCTCCACCGATTTTGGCATGAAAGAGTTCAACGTAACTGATGAAAAAGAAAGAATACGGCGGTATCGCCGATATGTGTATGAAGCCGGCGCACTGAACCGCCCGCATAAGGGCAGAGCGCAGGTGATCGATGAAAAGACGGTTGAAAAGGAGCGGGAAAAAGGCTTTGAGCTGACCCGCACGGATCGTTTCCGCTATCGGACCCGGTATTTTACCGATTCGGGAATCATCGGTTCCCGGGAATTTGTCTCCCACCACTACCAGAATTTCCGGCACCTGTTTCAATCGAAGAATGAAAAGAAACCAAAACCCGTAAAAGGACTGTCAGGGATGTATTCCCTCAAGCGGCTTTCCGAGGCGCTGTAACGGGAACTGCGGGATGGGTGTCATCCATATTTGTATGTATGTGGAGCCGGGTGCACCACACCATCGACCTCATTTTCATGTATACTATCAGAATCAATCTGCTGTTTATGGGATTGACACTATTGAGACGATAAGTGGCACATTATCTTTAAGGCAACAGCGGCTTGTAGAAGCATGGGCGGAACTACATCATGGAGAATTATTGGAGAATTGGGAACGCCTCCAGTCAGGGCAACTGCCATTTAAGATTGCACCTCTTCGATGAAAGGAAATTATAATGTCTCATCCAATTTATCGGATTGTTAATTTTGATATCATTAAACCCTATACTTTACGGATAAAGTTTGATGACGATATGGAACGAATTATAAACTTCAGGCCTGTTTTAGAAGGGTCACTATTTGGGCCATTGCAAGATGAAACCGAATTCAATCAAGTTGAAATAAATCCGGAATTGCACACTTTGGTGTGGCCAAATGGGGCAGATTTTGATCCGGAAACATTGCATGAGTGGCCGAAATACGAAGAACAAATGCAGCGTATGGCAAAAAAATGAGAAAAGGGGTCAAGTCTGCCTTTGACCCTTATTGATTTTGAGGGACAGGGGATGGGGACAGGTAAATTATGAAAACGGAGACGGTGTTGAAATTGCGCGTTTCTTTCTTACCGTTCGTTGGCATTGCTTTAGCACGCATTTTTTTGCCAGGGTATCGGGATAGCAGCGTTTTATTCGTTGTTTTGTCCAGATTTTTCAATGCTTCTCCGATTGCAATGAGCAGCATGCATATACTATCAAGTTTTTCCATGCCAGCGGGAGATCCTGTAAAATCACTTACTTTTTTTACCGGCTCAAATTTCTGTAAAATAGTTTGCGCAGCCTGATGAATCTGTCTCATTATTTCTAAGGCAAGCTCCTTATCATACATAGACGGCTTCCTTATCTATCCTTTTTTTCAGAAATGCATTCATGCTATCCCTGTATCTTACAATATCCACCTTTCTGTGTAACTGTTCCTCTAATTCCTGCTTTATCCCGTTAAGATAGAATAAATCCGTTTTGCCAAGTTCAACAACAACATCAATATCACTTTCCGCGGTCATATCATCACGTGCTGCCGAACCAAAAATGCCCATTTTAAGAATAGTGTACCGTTCTTTTTTTTCTCCTTTGAATCGGCGTAGATGGAGGAGTATTTCGTCTTTTTTTGTCATAATCTACCTCCTTGAAGGGTGTGTCGTGGTCAATTCAATCTTTTCCGGTGATTGACGCCCTTTTTCTCGTCTTTGAATCGGCGCGGATGAGGGATGTATAAGAGAATTCAATTACGTCGTAATATTCGGAAGCTGATTTTATGTCAATTGCATTTAACAGGGGGCAATATTGGGAAGAACGGGGATGGTGTTTAAATTGCGCGTTTTTTTTGCCTCACGCCCGCATTGCTTTAGCACACATTTTTTTGCCGCGGATTTACGCGGCTTGGCCCGGATCTTTTTTTTATCTGCGTACATCTGCGTAAATCCGTGGCTGATTTTTTTGAAAGTGAAGATGGAAGGGCTTGGGTGATCTATATGCGTTGTATGCCTATCGCCACCCTGTGGGGGCTTCCGGACGTTATTGCTGAATTCTTTATCCACGGGCTTGTGCCCGTGGATACGGATGTATCGCCCTCTGCGAGGACGGGAAGGTGGGGAAAGCCGAGTTTTCGTTCGGGAACTTTTGCTGAGGTGAATGGTCTGGAAAAGTAAAAAGTCCTTGATAGGGTACTTTTTATTGAAATCCTCCGCAAAAACTGATAAAAGTCCTTTATCGGTAACTTTTTACGCAGGAGATAAATTGAAACTTTCAACAAAAATCAATAATCCTGAAGAACTCGGGCGATATATTCTCAAAGAGCGCAAAAATTTAAAGCTGACTCAAAAAGAGATTTCAGAATTTACTGATGTTGGCCGAAAGTTTGTTTTAGAACTTGAAAAAGGTAAAACAACAGCTCAAATCGGTAAGATATTTGAAGTTTTAAATGCGCTCGGGCTTGAGCTTCATCTCATTAAACGGGGAGATAGCTGAGCTTGGAAAAACTTAATGTTTTTTTTAATCAGAACCTGGTCGGGGTTCTTAATCTGGACAGCAATCGATTATTTTCATTTTCTTATTCCGGAAAATGGCTTGAAGCACCTGACTCTTTTCCATTATCTATTTCTTTGCCTTTAGTAGATGAGATGTTTCCAGATGATAAGGTGAAGCCTTTTTTTGCCAATCTGCTGCCGGAATCTGCTGTCAGGAATTTAATTGCCAGACGGCTTGGTGTTTCCGAAAAAAATGACTTTCTGCTTCTCAAGTTTCTTGGCGGTGAATGTGCCGGAGCCATAACGATTCTTCCTGAGTCCATATTGCCTGAAAAAAACGATCAATACAGGTATCGACTTCTTTCAGAAGAACAGATGGCGGATTTGATACAAAATATTCCAAAGCGCCCTTTACTTGCCGGTGAAGAAGGTATTCGTATATCATTGGCAGGGGCACAGGAGAAACTTGCGCTTTTTTATAAAAATACATTATTTTACATCCCATTAAATGGCGCTCCAAGTAATTGTATTTTGAAACCTGGTATGGTTCATTTCAAATCTTCCATTGAAAACGAATGTTTCTGCATGATGCTTGCCGGCTCTTTAAATCTGCGTGTTCCATCTGTTGAAATTATTGAAAAAAAGAGCAATAAAGTGCTGTTGATTCAAAGGTATGATAGATTTTTTCATAATGATGCTGTTATTCGTCTGCATCAGGAAGACTTTTGTCAAGCCATGGGGCTTTCTCATGAATTGAAGTATCAGGCTGATGGAGGCCCGGGCCTTAAAGAATGCTTTGATCTTGTGCGCAAGTATTCGGCAAACCCTGTTAAAGATATGCAGCAGCTTTTACGGTGGGTTTTTTTTAATTATTTAATAGGAAATATGGATGCACATGCTAAAAATCTATCTTTTTTATATCACATGAAACAAATAAGATTAGCGCCTTTTTATGATATGCTCTGTACAAATATTTATGAGGAGCTATCTCAAAAGCTTGCCATGAAGATAGGAAAAGAAAACAGGCTGGAATGGATAATGGAAAGGCATTGGGAAAAATTTGCAGTGGAGATAAATATACGTCCGGTAGTTGTTAAAAAACAATTAGCCGGTTTCTGTCATAAAATGATTAACCAGGTTGAGAAAATCTATACGGATTTTTCCGACGAATATGAAAAAAATGAGCTTGTTCAAGATATCATAACTGCCATAAGACGAAGAGCCGGGAGAACTCTTGATGTTTTAAAATAAATGTCCGGTTGGGGGCATTACCTTGATTTGTGATTATCTGTCCATTTAACAAGTGGGAGAAGAAATGCCGCGTACCATGTCATGTTCCGGACGGCGCTGGACGGTTTTCCGATCACGCATTTTTTTGCCGCGGATCTACGCGGCTTGGCCCGGATCTTTTTTTATCTGCGTACATCCGCGGCTGATTTTTTTGAAAGGGACAGGGGCTCTTATACTGTTACACCAGCTCAAGAAGTCTATCAACTGAGATACGAGCTTGTTTTAATATATGCGACAGTGTGGATCTCTTGATGGGACGATGCACAGGAATTGTCAGTTTAAGAACCTCGTCCTGTAAATTTTTCTGAAGTCGAATATGACTTCCCTTCTGGCGGACAACTACCCATCCATCACGTTGCAACGCTCTTCTTAACTTTTCATATCCTAAACTCGGTACCTTCGTCATACGGCAATTTCCATAATCTCATGGCCAGGGGGTAAGGTGAGATCGTCCTCCACCGGTTCCAGATATAGCTCTATAGCTTCCTTTATATTTATCATGGCCTCCTTTCTGGTGTTTCCCTCGCTGATACATCCCGGAAGGCCTGGGACATAAACAGTGTAACCGCCCTCATCACTCGGTTCCAGAACAATTTTTAATTTCATACCTTTTTTCCTCCAAAACTAAGAAATGCAGATAAAGTCGCATCATATTGTTTAATATGTGTAATAATATCCAGATCATAATCCGGATGTCAAATTCATTTTTATCCCGTTGTCGTCATTCCTGCGGGCTTGGTCAAACCTTGATTTGTGGTTATCTGTCCATTTGACATTTTATGTGAGTTGTATGCGTGTCGCCGCCCTTGCGGGCTGGAGGGTGGATGCAAGTACTATCAGCTTCAGCTTATCCGTTGGCAGGTAATTCAAATTCTTTCCGGGGTAATTTTGCCTGCCTGATTATTGATTGCAGGGTTCCTTTTCGAATTTTTTTATGATCGGGCACCGGCACTGTAATTGTCCCGTCATGTATTTTCTTTTGCATAATTACATGGCTGCCTTTTCTTCGTATTTCCGTAAATTCATGATCAGATAAAATTTTACATACATCTGTACCTGACAGGACCTTTAGTTTAGCCAACAGCAACCTCCATTTGAGTTATGTATATTTCGTCATGCAGCCGATCTTCAATCTCTTCTGGTGACGCACACTCGAAGAATAGTTCAAGCGCTTCCTGAAGATTTTTTTTAGCCTCACTGACTGTTTCCCCCTGGCTTGCAATATCCAGTTCAGGACATAAAGAAACATAGCCCGTTCCCTCTTTTTCAATAATTGCTGTCATATATCTTTTCATGGTTTTTCCTTTTTATTTAAAATAATTATCTATTGTAGAAATCACAAAGCCCCATGACTTGGGGATCAAACCTTGATTTGTGATTATCTATACATTTGTTATTTCAAGATGCTCTGGATTCCCGCCGCGCAGAAATGACGGGCGGCGGATAATTTTTATGATATCTTTTTGATCATTTTGTTTATGGTTTGGTCAAAAGGGTGTTGCAATGAGCAGCATGCATATACTATCAAGTTTTTCCATGCCAGCGGGAGATCCTGTAAAATCACTTACTTTTTTTACTTTCCAGTATTCCTTGAGCGTTTTACGCAAGGGTTCACCATGTTCCTGGGGAGCCGGCATGAGGCGTGTTTCTATGGCAATTTTTATTCGTTTCCTGATATCAGCGTTAAGTTTCGGGATATCGCGCTTTTTCACATCCGGATGGTAGATGAGCGAAAAAGGCATTAGTACCTCCTTGTAAATGAGCATAGTGTATCTCTTTTGCCCCCAGTGTGTCAACTCAAACCCAGGGACAACTCTCCTCTTCAAATCCGTGGAGAAAACGGTGTTTAAATTGCGCGTTTTTTTACCTCACGCCCGCATTGATTTAGCACACCTTTTTTTGCCGCGGATCTTTTTTTTATCCGCGTAAATCTGCGTAAATCCGCGGCTGATTTTTTTGCATCCAGTCCTTGATTTTTTCGGTGTTTGTAATTACAATGTATTTACAAACTTATCAAGGGGACAGTCTATGAGAGCGCGTGTTATAAAAATTGGTAATTCACAGGGATTGCGTATTCCAAAACCGATACTTGAACAAACCGGAATTAAGGATGATGTTGAAATAGAGGTTGAGAAAAATCAAATCATCATACGCCCGGTAAAAAATTCCAGGGAAGGCTGGGACAATGCTTTTAAGGCAATGGCGGAAAAGGGCGACGACACACCTCTGATCGGGGATGAAAACGTACTGAGTTCATGGGATGAGGAAGAATGGCAATGGTAATTAAGCGCTTCGATGTCTATTTAATAAATCTGGATCCGACTGTTGGCGCTGAAATACAAAAAACCAGACCGTGCCTGGTAATTTCACCTGACGAGATGAACCGTCATATCCGTACTGTTATAATAGCCCCGATGACTTCTGCCGATAAGGATTATCCGACTCGAATACCATGCACATTTAAAAAGAAAAAAGGTCAAATCGTTTTAGATCAGATACGTACGATCGATAAAATCCGATTAGTAAAAAAATTTGGTACGATCGATTCCAAAGCCCAGGCAGAAGTCATATCGGCTTTGCAACGATTGTTCGCTTTTTAATATAGAAGGAAACGGGGACGGGGTTGAAATTGCGTGTTTCTTTCTTACCGTCCGTCGGCATTGCTTTTCACGCATTTTTTGCCGCGGATTTACGCGGATTGGCACGGATTTTTTTTATCTGCGTAAATCTGCGTAAATCCGCGGCTGATTTTTTTGAAGGGGAGGGGACAATTCTATAATTATTCGAAAACATTCTTGTTTTAGTTTATGCCAACTGATAAAGAAATTGAAATTTTCATGTAAAAAAAGGTTTTGTTTATGGTTACAACGCTCAATGTTAATAGCGATCTTAATACGGTACTGCCCGGCGAGGGCTACGATGGTGTAGTGCGTATATCGATCGGCGGCTTGTATGGCACAGGGGCCTTGCTCTATGATGGGCAGGCGATATTAACTGTAGCGCACTTGATAGAAGGTAATGATTTATCGACGGGAAGTGTGCTTTTTGATGCGGCTGCCGGCCTGGTAAGCTATCAGATTTCTGATGCGTTGATTCATCCGGAATATGATCCCGCTGATGCCAACTCTGATTTGGCTTTGTTGTGGCTGACTGATTCAGTGCCTGCGGATATAGACCGCTATGCTTTGTACCATCAGCAGCCTGAACCAGGCCAAATATTTACAATGGTGGGCTATGGCCTGCAGGGCACCGGTCTGGCGGGTACGGTGCCGGCAATTGTCAGTGAGCCTGTTCGAATCAAGGCGCAAAATACCATGGATGGTGATGCGGGAGACTTGAAATTGAGCCTTGGCTCTACCATGGCATGGTCTCCGGTTTCTGAATCCCTCTGGGTATCTGATTTTGACAGCGGCTTTTCCGGTGAGGATGCGCTCGGCGAGTGGCTGTCGTATTCACATACGGGCCTGGGGGCGAATGAGGGACTGATTGCGCCCGGGGATAGTGGCGGGCCTGCCTTTATTGACGGTCAAATCGCAGGGGTGGCTGATTATACGGCAAGTTTAAGTACCTCAGATTTTTCTCCTGATATTGATGATGCGTCTAACAGCAGCTTTGGGGAGATTGCTTTCTGGCAAAACATATCTTATTTTGATGACTGGATTGATCAGTCTCTGCGCGCGCATTATCCGGATGCCCCGAGTTGTGCAGGTGAGGTCCAGAAGACCATCTCAGAAGGCGATGCGGGAACAAGTCTGGTTTATTTTCTGGTTGAGTTCAATGGGGAACGCGACTCGGGAGATCAAATTCTGAGTGTCGATTATCGGACATTAGATGGAACGGCAAAAGCCGGCGATGATTTTATTGGCACTCAGGGCACATTATTATTGTATGAGAATGAATATCAGGCCGTCATTCCCGTGGAAGTGATCGGGGATAACCTGGAAGAGCCGGATGAAATTTTTTACCTTGAGATCAGCAATCCTGTTGGTGGATCGTTTTCGGACGGGCAAATCACACTCACTGCACAACGAACGATTATAGATGATGATTGGGCGTAGCTATCGGCAGGCAGAAGCGGGCAACACAGCAGCCGGTTGTTATCGGGGCGATTTTTTTGTGGCGCTTGATTTTTTTCTGCAAAAGTACTAACATAATTTTTTTCTTATGAAGAGTTAATTTGTCCGATTATCGTTAAGTTGACCTTAACCTACGTTGATGGAGTTTTATATGTCAGAGATTTTTCCTGTTTCTGCCGAGCGCCACGGTAAAAAAACGCTTTTGCCTTTGTCTTCATATGCCTTTGCAGCAAAACAGAATTTAGTACCGCTGGTAGCTTCCGAATTTTCGTCGGTAATTCACCGGTTCCCGATCGTTTTTATTAAATCGCAGGAAGAATACGGTGTTTTTGCACTGCTCGGGCTGACCCAGGGACAAAATCTGTTCGTGGACCCGGCAGGCCGGTGGGTGTCTGATTATGTGCCGGCGACTTTCAGACGCTACCCGTTTGTGTTTGCATCATCCGGGGATTCGGAAAAATATGTCCTGTGCATCGATGAAAAGAGCGGCCTGCTGGCCGATACCGGTGGGGAGCCTTTGTTTACCGCTGAGGGTGAGAAGGCGCCGGCCCTGGAAAAAGCCATGTCGTTTGTGACAGAATATCAGAAATCAGCCCTGATGAGCAAAAAACTGTGCGATACGCTGACCGAATACGAATTGCTGGCCCCCCTGGCGCTTCAGCTCCAGACGGATAAGGACAAAGCCGTTAAAATCGAGGGATTGGTGCGCGTTGACGAGCAGAAATTAAACGCCCTGGAATCCGAAAAATTCATGCACCTGCGTAACACCGGTCTGCTGGCCTTGATTTATGCCCATTTTTTTTCGCTGGCAAATCTTCAGGGTCTGGCGAACAGAATGAAGGCGGCCAAAATGCCTCGACCTGAGAAGAAAATAGCCATTCCCAACGACTTTACGTTTTAACCGGATTTTTTTCATTATATTATTGCTCACCGGATCGATAGCACCTGTCCGTGTCCTCCCCCAAGAGGCCGGAGGGTTGTCCCTGTTATGAGGAAAATTTCCAGAGGGTTTAACCCTGTAATCCGGCTGTATCTCAGTATTGAGATTTGGTTATGAATCCAGTTGTTGAAGTTATTCTGTCCACGTATAACGGTGCCGAAAATGTATCGGCCCAGATTGATTCAATTTTAAACCAGACATACAAAACCTGGCGTCTGATCATAAGAGATGACCGCTCTTCAGATCAAACGCCTGATCTAATAAAACAATATGGAAAAAAAAATCCTGAAAAAATTTTCATAGAAATTAACGATGGATGCCGGGCAGGGGCGTCGGCAGGTTTTGGAAAACTTTTGGATCAGTCTTCTTCTGATTATGTCATGTTTTGTGATCAGGATGATATCTGGCTGCCTGATAAAATTGAAATAACCCTCAAAGAGATGCTAACCGTTGAAACCAGGGTTGGCAAAGATACCCCTGTTCTGGTCCACACCGATCTTAAGGTTGCAGATAAAAACCTGAATATTATCTCGGATTCTTTTTGGAGATATCAGAATATATGTCCTGAATACCGGGAGAAACTTCATCACCTGCTCAATCAAAACGTAGTGACCGGCTGCACCGTGATGATCAATCGAAGATTGCGGAATTTGGCATGCCCCATCCCCCAGGGGGCCATGATGCACGACTGGTGGATTGCGCTTGTTGCTGCTGCGTTTGGAAATATCAGCCATATTGCCCAACCGACCGTACTCTATCGACAGCACGGTAATAACGCCGTGGGGGCAAAACACTGGGGGCTGCCTTTTTTAATTGAACGGGCTATCGATTCTGATGGAAACGTGAAAATATCTTTGTTACGGGCTCAAGCGCAGGCAAGGGCGTTTGTCGAGAGATTTGCTGGCAGACTTTCCCCGGAACAGGCCCAACTTGTCAGGTGTTACGGACAGTTATCAACCTATCCTTATCTGCTGAGACTTTGCTATATTTTCAGATATCGTTTCTTCAAGATTGGATTTTTAAGAAATATAGGCCTGATCCTGAAAATTTGATCTTCAACGGAAAATCCTAAAAAATTTAAAACAAAAATACAACATGATGCCAACTGACGGTCGACTTATTTGCTGCAATAATCAAAGAATTGCTTTTGATAAAATGAAATCCAATAATTATATATTTGATATCATTATTGTTAATTATAACAGCACCAGTTATCTGATAAAAAATCTTGAAACCATTTATGCCCATATCGGGCATCTGGCTGTTCATATCGTGATATTAGATAATAACTCCAGAGATGATGCTGATCGAATTGCTACCTTGTTTCCTCAGGTAACATTTATTAAAAACAGCGTTAATATGGGGTTTGCCAGAGCGGTCAATCTTGGGTTGAAGGCTGGAAAAGCGCCGTACGTGGTTTTATTAAATCCGGATTCCATCGTGCTGGATAATTTTTTTGTCCGGGTTCTGGCGTATATGGAGAAAAAACCCGATATCGGAATAATCGGCCCCAGAATCCTGGAAAAAGACGGATCCGTTCAAGGCTCTGCCAGATCCTTCCCAAATGCCCTCACGGGATTGTTCGGACGTACGTCAATTATCAGCAAATGGTTTCCAAATAATCGGTTTACGCGTAAAAACATTCTTACCCAAAAAAGTAACGGCTTAAATCCTGTCGAAGTGGATTGGGTTTCCGGAGCCTGTATGGTTGTCAGAAGAAAGGCTATAGAAACTGCCGGAATGATGGATGAGCGGTTTTTCATGTATTGGGAAGATGCGGACTGGTGCAGACAAATGTGGAAAAATGGCTGGAAAGTCGTATATTATCCGCAAACATCATTAACCCATTACGTTGGGAAAAGCAGTGAAGAAAAGCCCATTCAATCATTGATACACTTTCACGTGAGCGGTTACAGGCTTTTTGAAAAATATGCAACCGGAGTGTATCGATTGTCAATGCCGGTTGTGATAGGATGCCTGGGATTTCGATGCGGTGGGAAATTATTGATGCGGGTGGGTAAGGATTTCGGGAAAAATATATTTTTATGTCTTACCTGCCTTCTGATCCGTTTACCCTGCCGTATCAGCCGGCAAATACGTAAAGCATTCGCCGGCTGACACCCAAAAAAGGGCAGGGCAGTTTACTCCCGATTCCCGCCGAATATCCTCAGCAGCATCAGGAACAGGTTGATAAAATCCAGATACAGGCTCAACGCCCCCAGAATTGCCCCTTTTCGGATAGCCCCGGCTTCCAGGTCAGCCGGTTGAGTGGCCGCCATCATTTTGATTTTCTGGGTATCGTAGGCGGTTAATCCGACAAACACAATGACTCCGATGTAGCTGATGATCATGCTCATGCCGCTGCTTTTGAGAAAGATGTTCACCACAGAGGCGATGACAATGCCGATCAGGCCCATCATCATGAAACCGCCCATGGAGGTCAGATCCCGTTTCGTGGTCGATCCGTAAACACTGCATGCGATAAATGTGCCCGCACAGATGAAAAAGGTTGATGCAATGGAGCTTCTTGTGTAGGCAAGAAATATGGCAGACAGCGTTGCCCCGTTCAGGGCGGCGTACAGCACAAAGAGCCCGGTGGCGGTAGACGCCTGCATTTTATGAACCCGGGCGCTGATGGAAAAAACCAGGGCCAGCTCCCCGATGATCAGTCCGAAAAACACAAGCTTATTGCCGAATATCAGGCTCAGCATGGTTTCGCTGTTGGATACGTAAAAGGCCACAAATCCGGTTAACGCAAGGCCGATCGCCATCCAGTTGTATACACTTCGGACAAATTCATTGACCTGAACCTGTGCCTGTGTGCTTTTGAGTGGAAAAGTTTCCATTATAACCTCCTGTTATGATGTATAATAAAATGTTTAACACAATATACGCTGAAATGTTTCAGGATTTTCTTTTTAAGAAATTTTAATTTATCATAACTATAATGCATGATAAAGCAAATTCAAGCATTATGGTACGGAGCCATGAGGGCTCGATCAAAAACAGCTTCTCATTATAAGCGCAGATGCAGCCTGAACCCTTGATAACACAGGTCTTTTTATGAAACCGGAACAGACATATCAGCATTTGAAAGATCTGGCAGAAAGGCTTGAAATATCCGTTCTGGAGAAAAGTTTTCGCAATGCCGGCATCAATATACAAAGCGGATTTTGCATTATCAGAGACAAAAATGTGCTTGTGATGGATAAGCATCTGCCGATACGAAAAAAAATCAGGCTCATCGCGTCCGTCCTCAGCAAACTGTCCTTTGATGATATATATATTCTGCCAGCGATCCGAGAGGTTATCGAAGGGGAAAAAGGGGCCTGAACGCCGCGGATTTTCGGGAATAAATAAAAGTTTACGTAATATTTATTATCAGACGTTATTTTTATGTGTACCCGGACGGCCTTATCATATGATTAAAAGATTGAACGGCCGGTGCATCTATGCTAAATCTTGTCCATGCCATTTCATATCAAGGTCATACAGGATTATATCTGATCTGACCCATAATTTTTACAATTAATTTCACAGAAAAACCCATATTGTGATTTTAAACGATAATCATTCAGCAAACCGCATACTGACCGTTTCAGAATTCACATCTGATATCAAGCGTCTGCTTGAAGCACATTATCCGCTGATCTGGTTGACCGGTGAAATATCCAATTTCAGAATGCCTGTTTCCGGGCATTATTATTTTACATTAAAAGATGAACAGGCCCAGATCAGTTCGGTCATGTTTCGGGGCCAGAACCGCAGCATGAAATTTCAGCCGGAAGATGGACTTCATGTTACCGGACTGGGTCGAATCAGTGTGTATGAACCCCGGGGAACCTATCAGGTTATATTTGAATATCTCGAACCCAAAGGCATCGGAGCGCTCCAGGTTGCTTTTGAACAGTTAAAAAAGCGTCTCGGCGAGGAAGGACTTTTTGATGATCAATATAAAAAGCCCCTGCCGTTTCTTCCCCGAAAAATTACTGTCATTACGTCCCCTACCGGTGCCGTGGTTCATGATATTATCAATGTCGTCACCCGGCGTTGTCCAAATATTCATCTTGAAGTCATACCGGTCAGAGTTCAGGGAAAGGGCGCTGATATTGAAATTGTCAGGGCCATTGCGCTGATGAATTGCCACGCCTCTTCAGATCTGGCCATACTGGCCCGGGGGGGCGGATCTCTGGAAGATCTCCAGGCCTTTAATTCCGAAATAGTGGCCCGTGCGGTATTTGCCTCTCAAATCCCGATTATTTCTGCAATCGGACATGAAACCGATTTCAGTATTTCCGATTTTGTTGCAGACCTCAGGGCCCCTACTCCCTCAGCTGCTGCAGAGCTGGCTGTCCCGGTCAGGCAGGAGCTTGAACTTAAAATCAAGGGGTTATCCTCCCTGCTTTCGGCAACATTTGACCGATGTGTTGAACGGATCAGATCCCGGCTGACCGACATGACGGATCGACTGGTTCACCCGGGGAAAAAAATTCAGGATTCACGGATTCGGATCGATGATTACACGTCACGGATGATCCGATCGTTCAGGCACATTGAAAGGCAGAAAGCGCAATATCTTTCCTGGAATATTGACCGGCTGCTTTCAAATAATCCTGCAAAAAGCATATCATACTGGCATGGAAAACTGGACCAGTTGACCGGGAACCTTGTGCATGCTATCCGCACGTATCTCAATCGTAAAAAAATGATGCTCCGTGAAAAGTCTTCTATACTGGAAGCCTTGAATCCGGTTGCCATCCTCTCAAGAGGATACAGCATTACCAGGACGATGCCTGGCGCTGTCGTTGTCAGACACGCAGATGATGTCTCTATCGATCAGAATCTTGAAGTTATTCTTTCAAAAGGGTCTCTCGTATGCCGGGTAGAAGGGAAAACACCAAATGGCGAAAAAGACGTTTGAACAATTAATGAAGCATTTTGAGCAAATTGTTCAGGAACTGGAATCTGAAGGCCTGCCGCTTGAAAAAGCATTAAAAAAATTTGAGGAAGGTGTCAGGGTTTCAAAACTATGTTCGGAACAACTGGATGAGATTGAACAGAAGATTACCCTGCTGACGAAAGATCAGGCCGGCGAAATCGTTGAAAAACCATTTTTTTCGGAGGTTGACGACGATATGGACATTCCTGATGACAAGGCGTTATAATGTGACTCCGATAAGTCCGGAAAGTATGAGAAACATGATGAATTTTGATCTGAAAGCATACTTGAACGAAAAATCAGCGCTGATCAACTGCGAACTGAAACGTTTGATTCAAAGCAATAATCATTCCAGCCGGCTGATGAAAGCAATGGCGTATTCATTGATGGCGGGTGGAAAGCGGATTCGGCCGATTCTGTGTATTGCAGCGGCCGAAGCCGTATCCGGTGATTCAGCAGATGTCCTGTCTCCTGCCTGTGCGCTTGAGATGATCCATACGTATTCTCTGATTCATGACGATCTGCCTTCCATGGATAATGATCATCTGAGACGGGGAAAGCCGACGTGTCATATCGCTTTTGACGAATCTACGGCGCTTCTGGCAGGTGATGCCCTGTTGACCCTGGGCTTTGAGGTTCTGTCATCCCCGTTGATGACAAACCGGGTATCTGAAAAAGTAATGCTGAGCGTATGTCATTTGACCGCCTGCGCTGCAGGGCGGCATGGAATGATTGAAGGCCAGATGCTGGATATGGCATCAGAAGGTATAATGATTCCTCCAGACAAACTCGAACAGATGCATTTGCTTAAAACCGGGGCGCTGATCAAAGCCTCGGTAAGTACCGGATCAATTATAGGCGGCGGAACGGACGAGCAGATTGATCAGTTAAAACAATATGCTGAATATATTGGGCTGGCATTTCAGGTCGCCGATGATCTTCTGGATATTGAAGGTGATCCGGTGATTACCGGCAAGGCTTCCGGTATGGATGCGAATCGGAATAAAAGTACTTATCCCTTTGTGCTGGGTATCGATCAATCTAAAGTGCTAGCGGAAAAGCTCATCGGGAATGCCTTGAATGCGATTGATAAATTTGATAACAGATCTGATCCGTTAAGAGCCATTGCCGAATATATTATTAGAAGAAATAAATAAGGGGCGCGGACGCAATTTTCCGACCGGTATATTTAGTGCCCGGCCTTATACAGACGAGGAGTCACAGATAATTTGAGTTTTCTTGAAAGTATTCAATCTCCTTCTGATTTGAAGAAGCTTTCGCGATCTGATCTTCCGGCTCTGGCTTCAGAAATTCGCAGACGCATTGTTGATGTCGTGTCAAAAAATGGTGGTCACCTGGCTTCCAGCCTGGGTGCGGTGGAACTTGCGATAGCCATCCACTACGTATTCAATGCGCCCGAAGATAAAATTATCTGGGATGTAGGCCATCAAACGTATGCGCACAAGATGCTGACGGGTCGGCTTGACAAATTTCACACCCTGAGGAAACTGGGAGGGGTTTGCGGCTTTACCCGAATGAGTGAAAGCATCTACGATGCATTTACAACCGGTCATAGCAGCACCTCCATATCGGCAGGGCTGGGCATGTCCTGCGCGAAGTATTTAAAGAAGGATCATTCGAAAGTCATTTCGGTGATCGGGGACGGTTCCATGACCGCCGGGCTGGCCTTTGAAGGTCTGAATCAGGCCGGAGGCCTCCAGCGCGATCTGATAGTGATTCTCAATGACAACGACATGTCGATTTCGCGAAATGTCGGTGCCCTCTCCTCTTTCCTGAGCCGGACATTTTCAGCCGGATATCTTCAGAACCTGCGGAAGGAAGTCGGAGATTTTCTGAAATCTCTGCCGAAAATCGGTGAAGACGTCTATGACTTTGCCAAACGATCGGAAGAATCATTTAAAGCCTTCGTTACGCCGGGTATGCTGTTTGAAGCCTTTAATTTTGATTATTTCGGTCCGATTAACGGACACAATTTAAATCATCTGATCGATATACTCGAAAACATTAAAAAACTCGATGGACCCGTGCTGCTCCACGTCACTACCAAAAAAGGAAAAGGCTATAAACCCGCTGAAAAAAATCCGATTTATTTTCATGGCGTAGGCTCTTTTGAAATCGAGACCGGAAACAGCGTTCCCACGAAAAATTCAATCCCAACGTATACCGAAGTGTTTGGTGACGTCATGGTCCGCCTGGCCCAGAAAGACAGCCGGATCATTGCGGTAACCGCAGCCATGCCGGAAGGGACCGGCCTGGGCAAATTCGCTTCCCTCTTTCCGGAACGTTTTTTTGATGTGGGGATTGCCGAACAGCACAGTGTCACGTTTTCAGCCGGAATGGCAGCCGAAGGATTCAAACCGGTGGTTGCGATATATTCGACCTTTCTGCAGCGCGCATATGATCAGATACTCCATGATGTGTGCATTGAATCCCTTCCGGTTGTCTTTGCCATTGACAGAGCCGGCATTGTTGGCGAAGATGGAGCCACCCATCACGGGCTGTTTGATATGTCGTATTTGAGAAGCATGCCGAATATGATCGTCATGGCGCCGAAAGATGAAAATGAATTATGCCGCATGATGGTGACCGCCCTATCCCATGAGGGCCCGATTGCTGTTCGATACCCCCGGGGACACGCAGAAGGGGTTTCCATTGACAGTGAGCTGGTACCGGTTCCGATTGGAAAAGGCGAGATACTGACCCATGGCCAGGATATAGTGATTCTGGCGATCGGCAGGCCCGTCCGGGACGCTTTGCAGGCTTATGATATGCTCAGCAGTCAGGGCATATCGGCAACGGTTGTCAATTGCCGATTTATCAAACCGCTTGATCAGGATCTGATCACCGGTCTGGTCAGAAAAATCCCGCGGGTAATAACGATAGAGGAACATGTCCGCCAGGGCGGGTTTGGAACGGCAGTGCTGGAATGTTTAACCGATGAAGGGCTGACCGGTTTTCATATCATCCGAATGGGTGTTCAGGATACTTTTGTTGAACACGGGCCTCAAAAACTGCTTCGATCCAGATATAAAATTGATGCGGATGAAATTGTAATATCAGCTGTAAGGTTAATGAAAAATGAGTTCAGTAAAAATAAGACTTGATCTTGCAGTGGTCCAAAAAGGACTGGCATCCAGCAGACAACGGGCACAGGCACTGATTATGGCCGGTAAAATTCTGGTCAACAATCAACCGGTGGATAAACCCGGTACCCGGATTTTGACCGAAGATGAACTGCTTCTCAAAGGAGAGCAAATCGCATATGTCAGCCGTGGGGGATTGAAGCTTGAAGCCGCCGTAAAATCGTTTGCCCTGGATCTGGCCGGTCTGGTTTGTCTGGACGTAGGCGCCTCGACCGGTGGATTCACCGACTGCCTTCTGCAGCATGGAGCAGATCGAGTATATGCGGTCGATGTCGGCTACGGCCAATTGGCCTGGAAACTCAGGCAGGATTCACGTGTCATCGTTATCGAGCGTACGAATATCCGCTATATGCCTCCGGAAACGTTACCCGAACCCGTTGATCTGGTTACCATTGATGCTTCGTTCATTTCTTTGAAAATTGTTATTCCCGCGGTGTTGAAATTTTTAAAATCCGATGCCCGAATCCTCGCACTGATAAAACCTCAATTTGAAGTCGGTAAAGGAAAAGTCGGCAAAGGCGGTGTCGTGCGGGATCCGTTACTCCATGATGAAGTGCTGCGGGATCTGACCGTGTTTTTCAGCGATATGGGATTGCTTAAAGAATCGGCCATTTGCTCACCGGTGCTGGGTCCAAAAGGAAACAGAGAATTTCTCATGTCTTTAAAATATTTGGGCTCATAATCTTGTGAATCGGGTTTTCTCTTGATTTTTGATCGATACATATATAATAAATTTGATTCTGCATGATGTTTGACAATTTGCCTCCGGCCAATCCCAATCTGGTTATACGATATTTACATACAATCGAATTTTAGTAACCGTCAGATTTAATCTGTTTTTTTAAAAATCTATCAGAGAGGAGCTTAAATGAGTGAAATGGTGGGAAAATTAAGAAATATTGCTCTTGTGGCTCATGGTGGTGCGGGAAAAACCTCGCTGGCTGAAATAATGCTGTACAAAGCAGGCGTTCTCAACCGTATCGGGCGTGTTGAAGACGGAAACACCGCCATGGATTTTGAACCGGAAGAGCTGAAACGCCAAACGAGTATAAGCAGCAGCTTTCACCAATATGATTTTAAGAAACACACCGTAAACCTCATCGATACTCCGGGAGACCAGAATTTTTTCTCAGATACCCGAAGTTCCATGCAGGCCGCTGATAGTGCCGTGGTTATTATTGATGCAATCGACGGCATAAAGGTCCAGACCGAACTGGCATGGGATTTTGCTAAAGACTTCAATATGCCCTGCGCGATTTTTATCAATAAGCTGGACAGGGAACGCGCTGATTTTTTGAAGACATTTAACGATGCAAAGGAAATTTTTAATCCAAAACCGATTATCGTTCAGCTGCCGATTGGTTCAGAGGAAAATTTCAACGGAATCGTGGATCTGATCAATAATAAAGCCTATACCTATGATCAGTCAGGCAAAGCAACGCCATGTGATATTCCTTCTGATATGGTTAAAACCGTGGAAGCCGAGCGTGAAGCCCTGATTGAAAATGTTGCCGAAGCACAGGATGAACTCCTTGAAAAATATCTGGAGGGAGAAATCCTTACCGATGATGAAATCAGAAGCGCTCTGAGAAAAGGAACGTTGTCCCGAACCTTTGTTCCGGTCTTGTGCGGTTCAGCCATTCAGGATATCGGTATCGATCTGTTGATGGACTTCATCGTCGAGTGCATGCCGTCCCCTCAGGATCGAGGTCCTGTGAAAGGGACAGATCCGGGTTCCGGAAATGAGATTGAACGGGAACCTGATCCGGACGCCCCCTTTTCCGCGTATGTGTTCAAAACAGTCGCTGACCCCTATGCCGGACGCTTGTCGATACTCAAAGTCGTTTCAGGGAAGCTCGGTTCAGACGGAACCTTTTATAATGTTAATAAAGAAACAAAAGAACGGTTCAGCCAGCTGCTCAGGATGGCCGGAAAAGAGCAGAAAACGGTATCCGGAGCAGGCCCCGGCGCCATTGTTGCTGTCGCCAAACTTAAAGAAACCACTACCGGCGATACCCTTTGTGAGGAAAGTGGTAAAATCAAATATCAAGGGGTTGAATCACTTCCCACCGTGATTTCCTTCGCGATAGAATCCAAAGCCAAGGGCGATGAGGATAAAATCTTTTCGTCACTGACAAAACTTCAGGAGGAAGATCCGGCCATAAGGCTGAATCGAAATGCTGAAACCGGTGAAATTCTGTTGTCCGGTCTGGGGCAGGTTCATATCGAAGCCACCATTGAAAAAATGAAACGAAAGTTCAATGTTGAAGTTCATCTGAAAAAACCGAAAGTGCCCTATCGGGAAACGATCAAGAAAAAAGTTCGCGTACAGGGAAGGCATAAAAAACAGTCCGGTGGTCATGGGCAATTCGGGGATTGCTGGGTTCAGTTTGAACCCAAGCCCCGAGGTGAGGGATTTGAATTTGTGGATGCCGTTGTCGGTGGTTCGATTCCCAGACAATATATTCCGGCCGTTGAAAAAGGCATTGTCGAGTCAGCAAAAAAAGGGGTTCTGGCCGGTTATCCATGCGTAGACTTTAAAGCGACACTCGATGACGGATCCTTTCATGCCGTTGATTCATCTGAAATGGCATTTAAGGTTGCCGGTTCTCTGGCTTTCAAAAAGGCTGTCGCTGAAGCGAATCCGGTTCTGATAGAACCCATAATGAAGGTTGAAATTATCACCCCGGACGAATTCATGGGCGAGATCATGGGCGATTTGAACGTCCGGCGCGGCAGAGTACTCGGAATGGATACAAAGGGTAAACATCAGGTCATCAACGCCAATGTGCCGATGGCTGAATTTCTAACCTATGCCCCTGATTTGCGATCCATGACCGGAGGTCGCGGGATGTTTTTCATGGAGTTTTCGCATTATGATGAGGTTCCTGCACAGATAGCTCAAAAAGTACTGGAAGAGCTTAACAAGGAAAAAGAGTAATGATAACGGCCAGATAAAAGATTTAATCTGAGTTTCTAGATTTTCGCAGGGCGGCAGGAAAAATTATTTATTTTCCTGCCGCTTTTTTTATACGCAACATACCAATTTTTTTTCTTTTGCCTCAAACGAGGTGTTCCTCAAGCGATAGCGCTCCTCAGTCCGCCCGCAGGGTGATACATCTTTTACATGGAGCGAATCCCGATTGAAAGGCTTCCCATGGGCTTGAAAATATGACTAAATTTCGTTTTTCTGTTTTTTTCCCGAAAGAACAGTTCACTGAATGAAACCGTCTGGATCGTTTATTGCCGATCACGCGCTCGTGCCGATTTTTCCATTGCGGCCATATGCCCTTTCGGGTCGACATGGCCAGCCGCTGGATTTCAAGCAACCGGTCCTCATATTTCAGATTCGGTGGCTGAGGCAGGCAATAGGCAAGTCCCTCCCTGATCATTTTCTGGTTGATACATGTGCCGTCAGCTAAAAAAACATACGCCAGAAGACGACCGTACTGATCGTGAGACTGCTGATCCGGTTCAAGCCGAACAAATTTCCCCAGCACCATGCGCCTGTTCAATTCGGCCGCCTCATATCCAAACGGTTCGGCGGGTTTATCGTCGTGGGCGATTTCAGGGGCGTTGATCCCAATATATCGGATCCGTCGACCATCATCTATCATGATGGTATCTCCGTCACTTACCCAGGCGACCCGATGCAACACCTGCTGAGCGTTCAGGCTGGAGTTAAACAGAACGATGCTCAGCATCAGAACATTCAGAATTAGGAAATGACGATATCTGGACTTAATCATCGCTTCCGGCCATATGTCCTTTTATTTTTTGCCTCAAACGAAGTGCTCCTCAAGCGATAGCGGTCCTAAGCCCGCCCGGCAGGGCGTTTTTCACCGATTCAGACCGCAGACCCGGATGGCGCTCTCATCGAGCATTTTCGGAAGACCGCCCTTCTCCGAAGGCAGAAACCCGGTAGATTTTTTCCATACTTCATCATCTTCCATACAAAAATATACGACAACCTCCGGAGCAATTTCCTTGATCCAGGATACGATTTTCCGGTAGAGCCGGATTCGAACCGGTTTAAAATATCTCATTTTTCCATCCAGACCCGGAATAAATTCGCCGTAAACGATCGTGGAATCCGGAAACCGCTTCTGAATCGTCTGCTTCAAATCAGGCATAAACCGAAATGTTCCCAGACTGATCCATGCGATATTATTCGCAGATACATGGGAAAATATCCCTTCTATAACCTGACGGTACTCGGTTTCACAGCCGTCATATATGACCATGGGGTCAAAATGGAAAGAAACCGGATATCCCCACGATTCGCACATGCTAGCCGCTTTGAGCCTTGCTGATAAGGATGAGGTCAAGCGTTCATCACTCCGGATAATCCGTTCGGTATTCACAGACCATGAGATAATTGTTTTTCGCCGGTGATCAAAATGCTCAAGCGCCTCAATGGCGACAGTCTTTGATTTTATTTCCAAAATGGCGTGGGACTGTTTTGCAAATTCAGGAACCAGCTTGGCAGACAGATCGTCCCAAAAGTCCCATATCAGGCTGTCGGTATATTCCCCCGTACCGATCCGGCGCATTTCCTTTTTATGGAAAAAGTCACCCAGTTCGGAAAGCATGTCTTCCTGATTGACGAAATATTGAAGAACCGGCGGATGAAAATAAGACTGCAGGATACAATAAGAGCAGTCCATCGTACAGAACGTACCGATATGAAGTATCATATAATCGCAGCAGGTATAGTTTCGGGTACCGGGACATTTCCGGACAAACGTTCCCCTGTTCCGGGTAAGGAACAAAACCTCTTTGCCCCGTTGAACCGGATCATCCGCAGATGATATATCCGCGTAAACACAGCGTACGTCATTGACAATCTCGGCAGGAAGATTCAGCTTTGACTGAATAGCACCCACCAGGGGCAGATTACAAATTTCATGATCCACATAGAGTTTTTTAATTGACACGGATTTAAACCACCTTTTTTTGAAAAAATCAGTCGTAAGTCAACAGTCGTGAGTCGTGAGGCAACAGTCCCGTAAACCCTCGTAAACAAAAATCCCTCTGAAGGGTTTTGTCGGAAGCTGACACCTTCAGAGGGATTATCTATTTAAAATAAATGGATATGTAAAACAAAAAAATTATTTAATCCGTTCTTTAATCAGTTTCTGAATGACACTGGCATCTTCAAGCGTACTGGTATCTCCCAGTTCATCTGCTTTGTCTTCCGCTATTTTTCGAAGAATGCGCCGCATGATTTTACCACTGCGTGTTTTGGGCAGTGCCGTTGCAAACTGAAGCTTATCCGGTGTGGCAATTGCCCCGATTTCCTTCCGAACATGATTGATCAGCTCTTTTTTCAGTTCATTCGTGGGTTCAACGCCAAGTCTCAGGGTTACGTATACGTAAATCCCCTGCCCTTTTACATCATGCGGCATCGCAGTGGCAGCGGCTTCAGCAACCACTTCATGCAGCACAAGCGCGCTTTCAACTTCCGCGGTACTGATCCGATGACCGGAGACATTCATAATATCATCCACCCTGCCCTGCAGAACATAATAGCCTTCAGAATCCATCAGACAGCCGTCTCCGGTAAAATACATGTTCGGATACTGCATGAAATAAGTCTGCTCGTAGCGGGCATGATCATTATAAATGGTTCTGGAAAGTCCGGGCCAGGGTTTTTTAATACAAAGATGACCGGTTTCGCCCGGAGGCATCTGCTTTCCTCTGTCCTCCGGATTTTCCATTCCCGGATTTGCGACCCATGGGATGATGCCGGGAAACGGGAACGTGGCTGCCCCGGGTTTTGTGGGTATCGCACCCGGCAACGGGGAGATCATAATCCCGCCGGTTTCGGTTTGCCACCAGGTATCCACAATCGGGCAGTTTTCTTTACCGATATGTTTATGAAACCACATCCAGGCTTCCGGATTGATCGGTTCTCCGACACTGCCGAGAAGTTTCAGGCTGGAAAGATCCCGCCGGGTCGTCCATTCATCTCCCTGGCTGATTAATGTCCTGATAGCCGTCGGCGCCGTGTAACAGATATTGATCCGGTAGCGTTCGATCAGTTCCCATGCCCGATCCGGTTGTGGATACATGGGTGTACCTTCATACATGAAGGTGGAGGTTCCGTTCAGCAGCGGACCGTACACGATATAGCTGTGGCCGGTCACCCATCCGATATCTGCCAAGCACCAGTACAATGTTTCAGGATGTATGTCGAAGATCAATTTCTGAGTGATATATACATAGGTCATATATCCACCGGTCGTGTGTACCTGGCCTTTGGGCTTTCCGGTGCTGCCGCTGGTATATAAAAGAAAGAGGATATCCTCTGCTTCCATTTGCTCACATTCACAGACATCGGAGATATCCTCTGCCCGCATCTCATCATCCCAATAGGTATCTCTCCCCTTTTGCATTTCAATCTCATTGCCGGTGCGACGGACAACGATGACATGCTCGATGCTGTGGCAATCTCCCAGCGCCTGATCCGCATTGGCTTTCAGATCAAACAGCTTTCCGCCTCTTACGGACTGGTCAATTGTAATTAGCATTCTGGATTCGCTTTCCTGGATGCGGTGCATGAGGGCATCGGCTGAAAACCCGCCAAAAACGACGCTGTGAATGACACCCAGTCTTGCGCACGCGAGCATGGCAACCGGAAGCTGCCAGACCATGGGAAGATATAATGTTACCCGGTCGCCTTTTTTCAATCCCTTTTTCTTGAGCACATTGGCAAATCGGCATACTTCCCTGTGCAGCATCTGATAGGTCAGTACCTTTACCGCATCATCCGCTTCTCCCTGCCAGATGATAGCCGCTTTATTCCGATTGGGCGTATCGAGATGACGATCCAGGCAATTATAACACATATTGGTATAACCGCCTTTAAACCATTCATGAAACACCCGGCCTTTTTTAATATCAAAGTTGTAGTCCAGAATGGTTTCGGGCTTTTTGAACCAGAACAGCTCATTGGCTATGCCGCCCCAGAATTCATCAGGTTCTTCAATAGATTTACTGTAGATTTTCTGATATTCTTCAAAAGATTTTACCCAGGCGTTTTGTGAAAATTCTTCCCCGGGATAAAATTTTCCATTTTTTTCGATAATAGCCATAGGTCAGATTCCTTTTTTGAATATGGTTAAACATAGACAACAACGTATTAAAAATATAAACGCATAATCTAAAATGCTACGTTTTACTGCAAAACGCTGATGAACCGGATATCGTTGGTATAGTGAGCAGGATATTTTGAACGTATTTTATACGAAACAGTGTGGTTCCCGCTGAGGGGTAATCTCTTGTAGCGGAACCTGTTTGTATCAGCCCATGACGATTTGCCAGGAAAGCCAAATGAAAAATGACAAATAAAATGGCATGTGAGTGCCTTATTTAGAAATAAATCCAACTTAAATTCATGACCATGAATTTAAGTTGGATTTTTTTAAACTAAAATAAATATTTGGACAAGTCAAGTAAAATTTTCCGGCTTGAGCGTTGGATAAGCTTGCTACGGGGGCTTGATCATAACTGCGGCCACAATGTCACGGGGTCCGTCCCGCCCATTGCCGGTTTCTCCGGATCGCGTCATGTCGTACGCCGGCAATGGGCGGGACTCCGAGGCTACGCACAGCAGAATATGGCCGCAGTTATGATCAAGCCCTTGCTACGGTTATCCGTTTTGACGGTATCAGTAATTACCCGGAGGCAGAATATTTTTTAATATCGGATGGTTGATCATTTGAACCAGGCTTTCGTTCCGTTCCTGCAATTCGGCCAGGCTGCTGAATTGCAGGCTTAATGTATATGTGGAACCTTCAAAATGTGGAGGCGGAATGAGCTTGATCTGGTTCCCGAGTTTTAATTGATGAATATTTTTTTTAAATTCATTTTCAACGCGCGTAATTTCCGGGTAGCGTCGTTTTTTCAGGAAAAACAGGAGGTGAGAAGCCTTTTGAGTTCGATCGGGATCGTCATCTGACAAAATGGATTGAAATTGCGGGTCGTTGATCACATCCAGGATCGATATTTTCTCACGGGCAGCGATTTCGGTTACCATGGAGAGCACCTGCCTTTGTTTACTGAGGCTGATTTTTAACTCATTGAACAGTTGCGCAATGCATTCGGCCGCATCCGTTTCCAGAGAGCCCAGCTCAACGGCAACCGGCATCGATATGGTATCGGAAAGTATTCCGTCTTGAATTGCCGGGGGAAGTTGGCATAACGGCTCAATTTTTTTAATCAGGGATAAGGCAACCGGCAAATTCAGACTGCGGGCGGTCTCTGCCATCTGCTCAGCCCCCCGGATATGCCGGCAAAGCAGATGACAGGCACGGGACTGTTCGATGAGATTCAAGGGCCGTTGAAACGAATTGTCGGTTATGGCCAGCTTTGCGCAGGTCAGCGGGGATGTTTCCGGTTCAACCAGATTGGCTTCAATCCGCGTCCAGCCCAATTGCCGGCAGGCCTCGATCCGTCGAAAACCCGATATCACCACATAACCGGATGGCTGACACGCCATCAAAAAAGGCACGTTCAGAAGACCGATACCCGAAATGGATGGGATCAGATCCTTTACTTCCGTCTCGGTCGTAATATGCCAGGTTGAATCTTCCCTGTGTACCGAAGATAAGGCTACGGTTTGTTTATTATATTTCATCGTCAGATCCGGTCAGCATTTTAAGGACATCCATATATTTTTGCCGGGTATTTTTAAGGACATCTTCGGGAAGGTTCGGTGCCGGTGGCTGTTTATTCCATTTTATGGATAGCAGATAATCCCTCAGGTATTGTTTGTCAAAGCTTTGCTGCGATCTGCCGGGCGCGTAGCTATCCCGGGGCCAGAATCGGGAAGAATCCGGTGTCAGAACTTCATCGATAAGAATGAGCTGATTGTCCACAATACCAAATTCAAACTTTGTATCGGCAAGAATAATGCCCTTTTGTTCGAGTAACTCAGCACCTTTTTTATAGATGTCTATGCTGAGGGCTTTGAGTTGTTCTGCCAGATCGCTGCCGATAATCTCGACTGCGGTTTCAAAATCGATATTGACATCATGCTCGCCGACCGCTTCCTTGGTTGACGGGGTGAAGATCGGTTCCGGCAGTTTGTCGGATTCTCTGAGCCCTTCCGGCAGTTTAATGCCGCAAACGGCTCCGGACTGCTGATATGATATCCATCCGGACCCGGACAGGTACCCCCGGACCACGCATTCAATCAGGACAGGCGCTGCCTTTTTGACCCGCATGCTTCGCCCCCGGAGCGTATCGGCATACGGTCTGCAGATTTCAGGATAGTCCTCGACCACACTGGAAATGATGTGATTGGCAATCACCGGTTTCATAATGTCAAACCAGTAAAGAGAAATCTGCGTCAGTATTTTACCCTTATCCGGAACGGCATCCGGCATGATGACATCAAATGCCGACATTCGGTCCGTTGCCACTATTAACAGACTGTCGCCCAGGTCATATATGTCCCGGACCTTACCTTTTTTCAGAAGAGGCAGATTCTTAAAATTCGTTTCAATTACCGCTTTTTTCATCTGTATGATTCCTTTATCGTTTGGTTATTTCTCCGCTTAATCGTTCAGTTGAAATGGCCGGCATTTCCACTGAACGATCTTTCATTGAAAACGGGCTTTCCGGCAATGAGCCGGGATTGAACATCCGCATGCCAGCATGGAGGTAATCGAAATGCATAGCGATATGTGGTGGACGAGGTTCTGAAATGTGGGTGAGAGGCGTTCCAGTTCGTCCCGGAGCATATCCGAATCCACCTGCCGCACTTTTAATTCTTTTGTAGCCAGTATCGACGCCATATCCGGTCCCTGGCCAATATCGATAAAGCCTGTTGAACCGAAAAAATCTCCCTGATGCAGTTCGCACAGAATCCGGTGATCGTTGCCTGCGGTATGGACCGCAAAAGCACTGCCGTTTAAAATTTCATATAATTCATTCCGCGCCCTTCCCTGTTTCCATAGAAGGCTTAATTTGGCATTAACCGCATCGGATACAACGGGATTGTTCCGGATCTCGACCACTTTATTTGTAATCTGTCGTAATCTTCGGTCAATGCTGATCAGCAGGCGCTTTAATTCTGCTGACATCAGGGCGTATTCGCTGCACAGACGCTGTGAATTCAATACCCCCAATTGCACGTCTCCCCGTGCAATCACTGTGGCGCTGCGAATATTGCCCTCAAACAGAAATGATAAAAGACTGCCGATAAAACCGCCGGGTCCCACCCGTACAATGCTCACATGGCCGTGGGGCATCTCTTTGACAATATCAACCTGACCTTCCAGGATCACCCATATCCAGTTACCGTGTTTGCCCTCACTGACGATTTTGTCCCCATCATGGAACATATCTTCAGCGACGATATCCATGTATTCCACAGGGGTTCCCTGGATAACGGGCAATTCGGTGAGAATGCCTCCGGCTTCCTCCGATACATGTTCAATCGTTACCGGTTTTAGCGGTTGGATATGCCCGTCATCAAGCAACCGTAACCCTTCGAGTATGATTTCCATCGGATTTTTTTGAATCCGCCGGTCCATGGGTGTATGATTTCGGTAGATATGCGGTTGCCTGAACTCGAAAACGCCTTCACTCCAGGCAAAAAGAGAATATATGGCTTCCAGATCAGTCAATTCCCCCGATACCGCCTGTATGGGCGTGCCTTTATCAAAATAGATCACAGCAGCGCTTTGCGCATATTTACAGCTGATGTGCAATGAACCTGTAGCGCAGTTTGAGCCCAGCAATTGCAAAACATCCGGCAGGCTGACAAATTGAAGGTCTCCTTTTAAAACGGCGTCGTTCATAAGTTAATTTTTTGCTCCCCAGTTCAACTGCCTGTGCAGTGATTTAAGCGTCAGCTGCAGACATTGTTTCAGCGTCACTCCCACCCCTTCTCCGTTTACTGCGCTGGCCGGACAAAACGGGGCTTTCAGCTGCCGGTTCAGATCATGATCCAACTGTTCGATTGGCAATAAGGGCAGTCCACTGGTTGCCAGATCTCTTTTATTGTACTGCATGACAAGGGGGATTTTAAATATGCTGAGATTGTATGCTTTTAGATTATCATTCAGATCCATCAGCGACAGCATGTTTTTTTTTCTTCTGGCCTGAAGCGAATCGGCAACAAAAACAATTCCGTCAACCCCCTGAAGAACCAGTTTTCGGGTTGAGCTGTACCGGGTCTGTCCCGGTACGGTATACAATTGAACCCGAACCTCACAGCCATTGATTTTACCCAGTCCCATGGGCAGAAAATCAAAATACAGGGTACGGTCACCCTCCGTATTGATCGAGACCATGTCAGCGGAAATCTGTTTTTTGTAGGTTCGATGAATGTATTCCAGATTGGTTGTTTTCCCGCACCGGCCCGGACCATAATAGACGATTTTACACTCTATCTCTCTTTTTTTAACATTGAATACTGCCATGCACGCTCTGCCTCAGGGTAATTCCGGTTGAACTTGTGGAGTACGCTTGATACGCCCAACGGCGTCGTGTTTTTGAACAAGTTTTGAATTATCAGCGCCTTGTTAAACAATGATCATTTTATCGTTACTAAACGATTGCGCTTTGCTTTTCAAGTCCCGTCCGGACATTTTAAACTCAAAACAATCAGCCCTCTGGTCTTTGTCCTGATTAAATATTTTCATATTATTCATTTGTCAGTTTTAAGTCCAGACTATAATGCCCCTGCCTCGGTCCGTATTCTATCCTTTTTTTGGTGAAGACAACCGCTTTCCCGGTAAAAATGGCAATCGGGGAATAAAACTTGACAGATTCCATCCGCTCACCCGGTTGTAAATTTTTCAGTAATTCTGTCTGGTCACTTGTGACAATAAAGCTGATGATATCACCTGTTTGAAAAGAAATATCAAGGTCAACGTTTTTTCCCTTTAATGAGCCATTGTTAAATGAAATTGAAATTGATGTTATATCAATGGGTTCGTCGTCGGCCTCCTCGCCGGCCTCAAATTCCGGCTGCTGAACACCTTCTGCTGGCCCGGCATGTGGCAGAAAGACCTCGAGGTTCCGGGTATCGAGCATTTTCTGAAGAAACGTACGAATGGGTTCCAGTTGACCGGGTTCAAACAAATCACTTTCGATCCACCTCAGGTATTGCTGAACGGCCTCATCTGCCGATGCATAGGTTAAATGACATCTCAGAATGTTTTTGGCAGCTTCATTTCGATGCGCTGCTTTCGTCAATAATTTTTGGAATTCCTCTATTGCCCGTTCATACTGACCGAATCTGGCCAGAGCGATTCCTCCTTCAAGTTCAGCCATGTCCTTATCGCTGGAAAAAGCGAATTTATCTTTAATCAGATTTTGAACCTGTTCCGATAAAATTTTGTGTGATTCAGCCGATCGGATTTTCCGCTGCTCCTCTTCAAGTTCGTTCAGTTTCAAACTGACTTTATCCAGCAGCTCCTGCTTGTTTTTTAGATGCGTCTGTTTTTTAATCAACGAGAACACCTGGTTATATGCTTCCCCGGCTTCATCAAAAAGACCATGTTTTTTATATATATTTGCTTCTTTTAAGAATGAGTTTATCTGAAGTTTTAAATCCATGAAAGCGCCTTTCATACTGCTGATTGTCTGTATCAATGCCGAATATTGACGGCGTCTTAAAAGTCCATGTGCGTCTCAGTTCAAGAAATTTGCGATGTCTTGAGCTTGAACTTTTTACTTGCCGTCTTGAGCTTGAACTTTTACGAGTTCGTCAATCTTAAATTGATCGCAAAAAGTGATGAAAAGCAATTAATTTAACTGTATTTATCTCGTATATGGAAAAGAAAATTCTGTGATGTGATCGCCGTAAATCTTGATTCTTATTATCCCACATAATTGTACACAGCGTCAGAATCCAAACTGTAAACCCTCATAATTTACGCATTGTGAGAAATTTTAAATTTTTAAAACCCTGAATGTGCTTTTCATGTTGCCATTGCTGACCGACTTAAATCCGAACAGAAAGTCTAACTTTTGTCAATACGGGCAAGTCATAAATATATTGACATTCAATGTAATTATGATATCACTTTTAAGTTAATACCCCCCATCGAAATATAAAAATAGTGTTTTATGTTAACCTCAAACTATAAGGAGATTACAATGGACAAAAAAGTTAGCGTAATCGGTGCCGGCATGGTTGGTGGTACTTGTGCTCAGAGACTGGCTGAAAAAGAATTATGTGATGTTGTGCTGGTTGACATTATTGATGGTCTTCCCGAAGGAAAGGCGCTGGATCTGAATGAAGCGGCGCCGATCGAACTGCATGATGCGCATGTAACCGGTTCATCCACCGGTTATGGGCCAACTGCCGGATCAGATATCATTATTATTACATCCGGTGTTCCGAGAAAACCCGGTATGAGCCGTGATGATCTGCTGGGAATCAACTCCAAGATCATGAAAGACGTGGTCAGCAAGGTTGCGCCTCTGTCACCGAATGCCATCATTATTGTCGTCGCCAACCCTCTGGATGCGATGTGCCATGTGGCATATGAAACCAGCGGATTTCCCAAGAACAGGGTAATGGGTATGGCTGGCGCACTGGATTCAGCCCGTTTAAGATTCTTTATTGCCGAAGAGCTGAATGTATCCGTTGAAAACATCAATGCATTTGTTCTCGGTGGACATGGCGATACCATGGTTCCGCTGCCGCGCTTCTGCACCGTAGCCGGAATTCCGATTACCGAACTGATGTCTGAAGAAAAAATTGCCGCTCTTTGCACCAGAACCGCAAACGGTGGCGCTGAGGTTGTTAAACTTCTCAAGACCGGCAGCGCATTCTATGCAACCGCATCCGGTGCCGTAACCATGGCAGAGTCCATCCTGAAAGACAAAAAGAGAATTGTCCCATGCGCTACCTATCTGGAAGGCGAATACGGCATCAATAACCTGTTTGTCGGCGTTCCCGTTAAGCTGGGTGCAAACGGTGTTGAACAAATCATCGAGATCAATCTGACAGATTCTGAATCTGCTGCTTTGAAAAAATCAGCCGGCGCTGTTAAAGAGCTGGTCGACGCGATGAAAAAACTTTAATAAATCAGTGCTCAGGATCAGTCTTTAAGCGCATTTAAAACTGATTCGGCAACGTTACGATTCATCCCGGGCAGCGCGCTCAGTTCCTCAAGGGCCGCTGCCCGGATGTTTTCAATGCCCCCATAATGTTTTAAAAGAACCTTTTTTCTCTTTTCTCCGATTCCCGGGATGCTGTCCAGTGCAGAACGAAGCGCGGTGTCTGTACGTCGTTTCCGGTGAAATGTAATCGCGAAACGATGTGCCTCATCCCGGATTGTCTGCAGAAAAAACAGCAGGTCCACATCCTTGCCAAAGTTTATCGCGTTTGCCCGTCCCGGTTTATAAATCTTGTCCTGCAATTCTCCTTTTTCCTCGTCTTTTTTGGCAATACTGATTATATCTATCGGCTGTTTATCCGCCAGTTCTCTGAAAACGGATACCGCAATATTCAGCTGGCCCTTTCCCCCGTCCAGCATTAACAGATCCGGGTAAGGATCTGCCCCCCCGTTTTTCACATAACGCCGGGTTAATACTTCCGCCATGGTTCCATAGTCATCCGGCCGGGTGATCGTTTCAATCTTATACTTGCGATAGGATGACCGGTCGGGTTTTCCCTTAAGGAATGCCACAATGCCGGCAACCGGTTCTTTCCCATACAGGTTGGAGTTGTCAATGCATTCGATTTTCTCCGGAACTCTGTCAAGGCCCAGTTTTTTCTGAAGACGATGCAGCAGGTCAATATCCTGGACATTCCCGGCCAGCAAATCCGATAATGCGTTTTCCGCATTTTCCGCAGCCATGTTGACCAGATGGAGTTTTTCCCCTTTTCTGGGACATGCCAGATGCGTCTTGCGTCCTTTTATCTCCGACAGCCAGTCCGCCACTGCCGTCATATGATCAGGTTCCACCTGGATCAATATTTCCCGCGGGATAAATCCGGCTTTCTCATAGTACTGCCGTATGAACGTGTCCATAATTTCAGCATCGGTGGAAAGGGTCTGCGCAAAATTAAAGTGCCGTGAGCCCATCAGAAATCCGCTCCGGACAAACAAGATGGTCAGCAGCACCACGTCGTCTGCTTTAGCCAGACCGATGACGTCCTTGTCAGCAAAATCCGTGGTAACTGAAACCTGCTTTTCCAGGGTAGCCTCGAGTGCCATGATTTTATCCCGGATCATTGCTGCTTTTTCAAAAAAAAGTCCGTCTGATGCCTGGTGCATATCGTTTCGTAATTTTCGAATCAGATCCGGGGTCCGCCCTTTTAAAAACAGCACCACCTCTTTTACGATCCGGTTATATTCTGGCTTGTCGACCTGACGGCAACATGGCGCCAGGCATGCATTCATCTGATAAAACAGGCAGGGCCGCGATCGTCTTCTGAAAGAGGTATCGGAGCATTTCCGGAGCTTAAATGTTTTATTGATGAATTTAAGGGACTGACGGACCGCCTGTGCAGATGAAAACGGCCCGAAATACAGTGCATGGTCTTTTTGTATTTTCCGGACAATTGACAGGGTCGGGTACGGGTTTCTGATATCCATCTTGAGTGACGGGTACCGTTTGTCATCCTTTAAAATTACATTATATCGTGGCCGGTAGCGTTTGATCAGGTTGGATTCTAAAATCAACGCCTCTTTTTCGGTTTTGGTGATGATAATATCAAATGTGGAAATCTGTCTGACCAGGACACTGGTTTTCAAATCCGGCTGAACCAGTTTGGTAAAGTAAGAGGCAAGACGTTTTTTGAGATTTATGGCTTTACCGACATAGATCACGTCCCCGGCGGCATTTTTCATCTGGTAAACCCCTGGCGACGACGGCGTTCTGGATAATTTTTCTTTAATGGAATCCATTACCGGTTCTTTGTCACGCATGACTTACAACTCCAACACCCCTTTGATCTTCAACGCTTGAATCCGGTCCCGGAGTTGAGCGGCCCGTTCAAAATCCAGGTCCTTTGCAGCTTTTGTCATCTCTTTTTCCAAATCGTGGACCGCCCTGTCCAGATCATCCAGTGTCTTATAAGTTGCAACCGGTTCGGATACGTTGTCGCTTTCGACGGCCTCTGTTTTATACAGGCTTTCAAATACCCCGGTAATTTCCTTTTTGATCGTTTCCGGTATGATATGATATTTTTTATTATACGCTATCTGTATTTCCCGTCGCCGGCCGGTTTCATCGATGGCCTGTTTCATGGATCGGGTCATGACATCCGCATAGAGGATAATCTGTCCCTGCGTGTTTCTGGCTGCCCGTCCGAATATCTGGATGAGCGATCGTGCGGATCGCAGAAACCCTTCTTTGTCTGCATCCAGAACGGCTACCAGCGAAACTTCCGGAATGTCCAGACCTTCGCGCAACAGATTGATCCCGATGAGAACATCAAATATTCCCATCCGCAGCTCCTGAATAATCTGCATCCGTTCCATGGTTTTGATGTCCGAGTGCAGATAACGGACCCGGAGGCCCAGATCCGTATAATAATCGGTCAGGTCCTCTGCGAGCCGCTTGGTCAGGGTCGTCACCAGTACCCGTTCGTTTTTCTGCTTTCGGTTCAGTATTTCTTCGTAGAGATTATCGACCTGATGTTCAGCCTTACGGATCTCCACCACCGGATCGACAAGACCAGTGGGCCGGATTATCAGTTCAACAGGAGGCCCCTGGGCCTTCTGCATCTCATATTCAGCCGGTGTTGCCGATGCGTATATGATCTGTGATACCCTGCCTTCAAATTCTTCAAATGTCAGCGGCCGGTTATCCAGCGCAGACGGCAGCCTGAAACCGAATTCAACCAGTGTCTGTTTCCGGGATCTGTCCCCCTTGTACATGGCGCCGATCTGAGGGATGGTAATGTGACTTTCATCGATAATGGTCAGATAATCGTCCGGAAAATACCCCATCAATGTCGGCGGGGGCTCGCCGGGGGCTCTTCCGGTTAAATGACGGGAGTAATTTTCGATGCCGTTGCAATAGCCCAGTTCCTGCATCATTTCCAAATCAAAATTCGTTCGTTCTTCAATCCGCTGGGTCTCGATCAGTTTATCCGCGGACCTGAGACAGGCGATACGTTCCTTCAATTCCAGATTAATCGAATCGATTGCCCGCTTTAACGTCGTTTTCTGCGTCACATAATGGCTGGCAGGATAAATGGTAACCTGACTCAGCGATTTAAGACGATCCCCCCGGAGAGGATCAAATTCGCAAATAGAATCAATTTCATCGCCAAAAAACTCAATCCGAACCGCGCGGTCTTCCTCATAGGCGGGGAAAATTTCCACCCGATCGCCACGGACCCTGAAAACGCCCCGGTGAAAATCCATGTCATTTCGTTCATAGTGAATGGCAACCAGCTTCTGCAACAGGGTTTCCCGACGCATTTCCATGTTGTTTTCGATATGGATTCTCATGGCCAGATAGTCTTCCGGTGCGCCGATACCATAGATGCATGATACACTGGCCACAACGATCACATCCCGTCTGGACAGAACGGAACGGGTGGCGGAATGGCGCAGTTTGTCAATCAATTCATTGATCGAGGAATCCTTCTGGATATAGGTGCCACTGGAGGGAATATACGCTTCCGGCTGATAATAATCATAATAACTGACAAAATATTCCACCGCGTTTTCCGGAAACAGCGTCTTGAATTCAGCGTACAGCTGGGCGGCAAGGGTTTTATTGGGCGCGATCACCAGCGTGGGCTTTTCAACCCTGGCAATGACATTGGCCACGGTGAATGTTTTACCGGAGCCTGTCACGCCCAGCAGCACCTGATGCTTCCGGCCACTGGCAATCGATTGACTCAGAACTGCGATGGCGCCGGGCTGATCGCCTTTGGGCGTAAAACCGGATATGAGCTTGAATAATGACATGTTATGCCACGTTATCTCATGAAATGGTTGAACAATTTTGCCTCAAACGAAGTCGCCCTCCAGTGACAGCGCTCCTCAGGCCGCTGATTTGGTGCGGAACCGTCCACTTTTACAGCCGGGTGTGGCGGCCCCGATTATGGGTAGTCCCCCCCTCTTGCCTGTGAGCGGGCAAGAGGGGGGTTACCGGTCGTTTGACTGGAATGTGGCGTTTTCAGCCTTGAATTTTCCAGGTGGTTCCTTCCGGACGGTCTTCCAGGATAATGTTCATATCCGAAAGTTGTTTTTTGATCTGATCGGCTCTGGCCCAGTCTTTTGCTTTTCTGGCGTCAGCCCTGTCCTGTATCAGCTGGTCGATTGCCGCCGGATCGATGGATGTCCGGGCAAGCCCCTGTGATTTTTTTTGATCGAAGTAGTCTTCCGGTGAATCGAACAGAATGCCGAGAATGGAACCGATGTTCATTATATCCGCGTAATCGCGACGAAGGGTATCAAGAGCATCGGATGGCAGACCGTCCGGATAGTCATCCAGCAGCCGGTTTATGGCACGGACAGAATCGAACAGTATCCCGATGCCGCGGGCTGAGTTGAAATCATCATCCATGGCCTCGCAAAACCGCTGCCAGTACTCACCCGAGATCTGCTTTGTAACATCGATTTCAGAAAGGGGGCCGAGTGCTTTTTCGATACGTTCCAGAAGGCCATAGAGCTTGTCCAGATTGGAAACCGCTTCAACCATGGCATTATCCGTAAAATCGATCGGGCTCCTGTAATGGCTCGAAAGGATAAACAGACGAACGGACTCGGGATGGTATTGCGTGAGGATATCTTTGATCAGCAGAAAATTGCCCAGTGACTTTGACATTTTTTCATGGTTAATATTGATAAACCCATTATGAACCCAGTATCTGGCAAACGTCAGGCCGGAGGCTGCTTCCGACTGGGCGATTTCATTTTCATGATGAGGAAAAATCAGATCCTTTCCTCCCCCGTGAATATCAAATGTCTGCCCGAGGTATTGCGTGCTCATGGCCGAGCATTCAATATGCCACCCGGGTCTTCCTTTGCCCCATGGACTTTCCCACGACGGTTCGCCCGGCTTGGCGGATTTCCATAAGGCGAAATCAAAGGGATTGTGTTTTCGTTCGTCAATGTTAACCCGGGCGCCGGCTTCCATATCTTCAAGTTTCCGGCCGGACAGTTTGCCATAGTCTTTGAACGCCTCGACTGAAAAATAGACATCGCCATCGATCGTGTAAGCAAATTTTTTTGAGATCAGGGTTTCAATAAACTGAATAATCTGATCGATATGTTCGGTGGCTCTGGGCTCAAAGGTTGCCCGCTGAACATGGAGCGCATCCATATCCCTGTAAAATTCCAGGATGTATTTTTCGGCCAGATCTTTTGAAGACACACCCAGTTCATTGGCTCTGTTAATGATTTTATCATCAACATCGGTAAAATTTCTGACATAGGTGAGTTCATAACCGGTTGCCTTGAAATATCGGGCGATCAAATCAAATACGATTACCGATCGGGCATGCCCGATGTGACACGAATCGTAAACGGTCGGCCCGCATACATACATGGCCACTTTGCCGGTTTTAATCGGAACAAATTCTTCTTTTTTCCTGCTCAGTGTATTATAAATACGAATTGTCATAACACTGCTTCCATTTCGTAATAAACGTGATTATCGGTTATATGCTGTTATATCGTTCCACTATCCATGACAAGTTATCTTCTTATTTTCTTATCTTCTATCTTCTCAATCAAGGCCACGCACATGGCCCCGATTCCATCACCCTTGCCGATCATCCCCAGCCCTTCGGTGGTGGTCGATTTGATATTGACGCCGTTCAGATCGACATGAAGGGTACGGGCAATTACCGCCTGCATGGCCGTTCGATACGGTGACAGTTTAGGGGCTTCGGCAAACACGGTTGAATCAATGTTTATGATGGAAAACCCTTCTTTACTGATCAAATGGCAGGTTCGTTCAAGCAGCTCGATGCTGTAGATGTCCTTAAATTCAGGATCTGAATCCGGAAAATGCAATCCGATATCTCCCAGGCCGGCTGCCCCGAGAAGGGCATCACAAATCGCATGAACCAGAACATCCGCATCCGAATGGCCGAGAAGCCCTTTTTCAAAAGGAATGCTGATTCCACCCAAAACAAGCTTTCGACCTGCAACCAGTCGATGAATATCATACCCCGAGCCAATACGCATTGAATTTATCCTTATTTTATCGTTTCAAACCGACAATAAATTTCATACCATAAAACTTTTTTCCGGTAAAGCGGTCAGCGCAAAGCAATTTATAAAACAAACGTTTTCCGAATAACCAATAACAGGCCTCTGTCCATACATTTGGTTTTCAAAAGAATGGAAACTAACTGGACACATGCTTCCGGGCATGTTAAAAATATCAGAAACAAGGGCTTAAAGCTGCGGCCATAACGTCGTGAGGACCGTCCCGGCGGTTCCCGGCTTCTCCGGCACGATACGGGGGAAACGGCCGGGACTTCGAAACTGCACGTAAAAGAATATGGCCGCAGTTATGATCAAGCCCAGAAATAACCCTTTTTATAAGCATGCGTCATTGTACTCCATACCACCATGAAACTTATCCGATTATTTTTTTCATTCATTGTATTTTCTTTTTTTGCTGCCGGACCCGTCGATGTCCGCTCTGAAACAATGACACAGCCGGACTGCCGGCTGCCATCGGTTCGTCTGGATACCGGGACCGCTGAACTGCTGGACAAAGCCCAATGGCAGGCAGCACTTGAAAAGCTGATATCAGCATCCCGGGCACCCGGTTCAGAAGCGGATATCCGATATTATATTTCGTTCTGTTATTATCAACTGGGCAAACAAGCCCACAACGGCAATCAATTCGGGGAAGCGATCGATTTATTCAATAATGCATTAACGTACACCAGGGATATACCCGCCATTTTTTTATCTCTCGGCCTGAGCCATCTGAAACAATCCGAATACGAAAAAGCCGAGGGCGCTCTGGAAGAGGCCGTACGGCTTGATCCTACACTGTACTGGGCTTACCGGCAACTTGGCGAAATCGCATATAACAAAAACAATGTTGATATCGCGCTTCAACACTGGAATCGTGCTCTGGAATTAAACGATACGGATGCTGCATTCAGAAAACGGGTTGACAATCAGAAAAAACAGCTGAATTTGATCCGGGGGCATGAAATTCAATCCGATTATCAATTTTTCATCAGCTTTGATGGAGACATAAACCCGTGCCTCGGAAGCAGTGTGTCGAAGATGCTCGATGACATGTATTTCAGTATCGGTGAGCAGCTCAATGCGTATCCGAAGCGTCAGATCGCTGTCGTACTGATGAGCCGGAATGATTTTGTCGATGTGACCAATCTGCCCGACTGGGTTTCGGGAATATATGAAGGGCAGATCAAGATTCCGGTGGCAAACAGCAACATGCAGTCATTAAAGCCGGTACTGGCCCATGAATATGTTCATGCGGTCATATACGATATCATGTCCAGCCGATGCCCCTGGTGGCTGAATGAGGGTCTTGCGCAATATTTCTCGACCGATGAAAACGGCAACCGGCAGAAAATGCAGATGGCAGCAGAATGGATCAGACAATGCGATGTGCCGGATCTGAAATCCCTGCCCGGCACGAGCGCTCTGAGTACTGAAGCAGCAAAAAAATACTATTCGCTGGCCCTGTCTGCAACCTGTTTTTTGATCGAAACGGTTCAATTATACAATCTTCAGGAAATCCTGGCCCAGATGGGGCAAGGCAGTTCATTTGATTCGGCCCTTGAATCAACCACCGGATATGCCTTTAGTGAATTCGAAAGCTACTGGCTGTCTTTTTACAGATAACCGGCCGGCCGGGAGTTCATCGCCGATGACCGAAATTTCATTCCATCAACGCATCAGCTGAAACTTTTGTTTTCAGTTGGTTCAAATTTTCTGTCCCTTTTTGCGCATGTATAACAATCGTTTCCGGATATGACCCGACATTTTTTTCTGTCCGGAATATAACCGTCAAGGAGGATGTGGTGCTATGGAATATAAAAAATTTAAAGCCATGGTGGTCAGAGAAACCGCCGATCAGACTTTTGTCCGCTCCGTCGAAGACAAAAACATCGATGAGCTGCCGGATGGCGAGGTGCTGATAAAAGTGAGCTATTCTTCTCTGAATTATAAGGACGCACTGTCAGCGACGGGAAATAAGGGGGTGACCCGATCTTATCCCCATACGCCCGGAATAGATGCCGCCGGTATCGTGGAAAGCAGTGTCGATAAAAGCTTTAAACCCGGGGACAGGGTTCTGGTCACCGGTTATGATCTGGGCATGAATACCTCCGGCGGGTTCGGACAGTATATACGGGTGCCATCGGAGTGGATCATCCGGCTTCCGGATCATCTGACTGCCAGAGAAAGTATGATTTACGGAACTGCCGGATTCACGGCGGCTTTATCAGTGCATAAAATGATAGAAAACGGGGTATCTCCGGATCAGGGTCCGGTACTGGTTACCGGGGCTACCGGTGGGGTCGGCAGCATTGCCGTAGGAATATTATCAAAGGCGGGATTTGAAGTCGCGGCGGTCACCGGAAAATCCGATCAATCGCAATATCTTACCGATCTGGGCGCAACGCGGATCATCCATCGAAAAGAGGTCCATGATGTATCCGGCAGACCGCTTCTGAAAGGACAATGGGCTGGCGTCATCGATACGGTTGGCGGAGATATTCTTTCAACTGCCATTCGATCCACCCTGTATGGAGCAACAATCACCTGCTGTGGCAATGTGGCATCGCCTGCCCTCAATATCACGGTGTTTCCCTTTATCCTCAGAGGTGTCAGCCTGCTGGGAATCGACTCGGTCAACTGCCGGAAACCGTTGCGTCAAACCCTTTGGGGAAATCTGTCGAACGAATGGAAAATCAGTCATCTGGATGATATGGCTACTGAAATTTCCATTTCGGAACTGGAACCGTATATCGGTCGTATTTTAAAAGGGATGATAACAGGCAGAACAGTCGTTAACCTGAGTGTTTGATTCCCCATGGACAAATCCTTATGCATCACAATTTTCTGTTCGGTCCGTATCCGGAAAATTCCTGAGGGCAGGTAATATTTGAAGAATATCATGCTGTCATATTTTACTCGTTCCCACACAGGGTCCAAATTGCAGCTTGAACATTGACAAAAATTTATTGATGTTGTTTTATTAAGGGCCTAAAGTAAATTTTTTATTTTATCTGTGGATTGAATGAACCGGACAGGAAAGGATAAATGAAAATTTTTAAGTACACATCCGGCAGGTATTTTAGAGTATGGTCAGTCTTTCTGCTGCTGGCGTTGATCGGCGGCTGCAATGGCACGATACGACAGGAAAAGGCAACATCCCTCCTGTCCCCGGACGTTTCTGCCGGGGCATTTTATCCGCGACCGCCCTATCTGCCTGAAAGAATCATATTGAATCTGACAGAAACACCTTGGTCCAGCCAGGCAGTCACGTGGCGCACGGTGTCTGATGAGGTGTCAGATCCGCAGGCCCAGATTGCACGGGTAACCGAATCGTCGGATTTTATCGTGACAGCACGGACCTTTCCGGCGGATATGGAAACGGTTGTCGTGGGTAAAAATAATAAAAGGGTCTATCACCATTCGGCTGTCTTCACGTCACTATCGCCTGATACGCTGTATGCCTACCGGGTCGGGGACGGAAAGCACTGGAGTGAATGGAATCAGTTTAAAACGGCGCATAAAACCCAATCCCCGTTTAAATTTGTATATTTCGGAGATCCTCAGGAACAAGTCCGGTCCATGTGCTCCAGAGTATTTCGTACTGCGTATAAAACAGCGCCGGATGCGGCCTTCTGGCACTTCATCGGTGATCTTGTGGACAATGGGGATAATGATGAGGAATGGGCCGAGTTGTTTGAAGCCTTTGGCTGGATTCCGCGAATGACCCCGATGATTCTGCTGCCCGGAAATCATGAATATCCTGACAAAAGATATGTCCATGGCAAAGACTTTAAACTGTTTCACCTGTGGCGCCCCCATTTTACCCTGCCTGAAAACGGGCCGGCCGGCCTGGAAGAAACCGTTTATTTCATTGATTATCAGGGGGTCAGATTCGTGATGCTCAACGGCAATGAACAGCTTGAGAAACAGGTGTTATGGCTGGACGGCATTTTATCTGAAAATCCTCAACGCTGGACCATTGTCGGGATTCACCAGCCCGTCTATTCAACCGGGAAAAAGCGGAAAAATAAAGAAAATTCCCCTGTTAAGAATCTGTTTGTCCCTGTTTTTGACAAGTATTCAGTGGATCTGGTGCTGCAGGGCCATGATCATACCTACAGCCGTACCGGCAAACTCAAAAACGGCATCCGGGTCTCGGATACTGAAAAAGGAACGGTCTATATTATCTCGGTCTGCGGCCCGAAATCCTATCCAGTAAATGACCGGTATAAAGATATCATGGATAAAAGCGGAACAGACCGGCAGCTGTTTCAGGTAATCAGTATTGATGAAAATCATCTGGCATATGCGTCCTATGATGCAAGCGGAGAAGTGTATGATTCCTTTGTTCTGAAAAAGTAATCGCAGAGGTCCCCATATCGGTTTAAAAGCTCATAAACACTTTGCCGGGTAATGGATCGATACGGGTGATTCCTTCCTCTCTTGCTGTCTTCAGGACATCTGCATAATCACATTCGGTAATGCGGTTCATCAGTTCCCTGACTTCCCTGGACCGGTAATAGGGTTTGAATTGAGGCATGATGTTTACATAGGTATTCGGAGAAATCTGCTGGGCAGTAAATCTCATGATATCCCGGGTTCCTGCAAGGCCGGAGGGAAGAATCAGATGACGAAGCAAAAGCCCGCGGCGGGCGGTTCCCGTTTCATCCAGTACCAGATCCCCGGTCTGGCGGTGCATTTCTATGATAGCCGCTCTTGTTTTTTCCGCATAATCCCTTACCCCGCACAGCTTTTCGGAAATTTCAGGGTCCCAGAACTTGAAATCCGGCATATAAATATCAATGACACCATCCAGAAGTTTCAGAGTCTCTACGCTTTCATAGCCACTTGAGTTATAGACCAGCGGAATGGACAACCCCTTATGAATCGCAATTCCCAGCGCGGACAGAATCTGGGGAATCACATGCGTCGGGGTGATAAAATTGATATTGCTACAGCCCGATTTTTGAAGCGTCAGCATCATACCGGCCATTTCTTCGGCGGTTATTTCTCTTCCCTTGCCCTGATGGCTCATTTCGAAATTCTGGCAGAAAATGCAACGCAGATTACAGTGTGTGAAGAAAAAACTCCCGGAACCGTTGGCGCCAATCAGGGGGGTTTCTTCTCCATAATGGACTTTATACCGGTATAAAACCGCGTTGCCGGCAGTTTTGCATATCCCCGTTTCGCCTGAATTCCGATTCACCCGGCACTGCCTGGGGCAAATCTCGCAGGCGTTCATGATCTTTCGGGCTGTCTGAATTTTCTCCTGAAGCTGACCGCTTCTGAACGTTTTGATATAAATGGGTTCATAATATTCCACGGGAAGTCACCTTTGATTGTGTGTCCAGAAATATATTTCAATAAATATTCTGAATAATTTGACAATGTCATCAATATTATATATTGAGAAAAATCAACATATTAACCGGTGGGAAACGTTTCCATTTACAGAAAACCGCTATGGC
The DNA here is from genome assembly GCA_028704555.1 of Desulfobacterales bacterium. Lineage (NCBI taxonomy): Bacteria > Pseudomonadati > Thermodesulfobacteriota > Desulfobacteria > Desulfobacterales > Desulfobacterales bacterium. The sequence goes on along the minus strand of JAQWFD010000023.1, from coordinate 17,148 downwards.
GCCGCAAATTCGGAATATCGATGCCCGCGATCATAATATGCTGACAGGATCCATCCCCCTCAGGGCCGGATTAATTTGTGCGCATTCTTTATTATTGTTTATTTGCCAAAAAATTTTAATTATAATAAAAACTCGATAACACAGATCGCTTATTTTTTCACCCTTTTCTTACGCATCAGGAATTTAAATTGAAACTGATACTGACAAATGATGACGGGATAGATGCTCCCGGTATTGCTGCGTTAGCTTCCATTATGAAAGAATTCGGGACACTGGTCGTTGTGGCGCCGGATAATGCTCAGTCCGGCGTGGGCCATAAAGTAACTACCGATGCTCCCATACGGATTGAGCAGACAGCTCCCGGCCGGTACCGTGTATATGGAACTCCGGCGGATTGTACCCGCATTGCGTTAACCCATATTGCACCGGATGCGTCATGGGTGATTGCCGGAATCAATAACGGCGGCAATCTGGGGGCGGATATTTATATGTCCGGGACAGTTGCGGCTGTCCGGGAAGCTACTTTACTGGGATATCCGGCGATAGCGGTATCGCAGTATCTCGCCCGGAACCGTGAAGTCGACTGGCGTCTGACAGCCTGTCGGGCAATGCCGATTCTGCGCACCCTCATTCAGGACAGCCTTGAACCCGGTCATTTCTGGAATATTAATCTGCCTCATCCTCCCGGCAACAGCACCTGCCTTCAGTTTGAATACTGCAAACTGGACACGATGCCTTTAGACGTACGTTTTGAAAAAGACAAGAATCATATGATCTATACGGGTGATTACCACAAACGTCCACGTCAGCCGGGCCGTGATGTGGACATATGTTTCAGCGGAAAAATTACGGTAACGAAAATGTCCCTTGAAAATTCGTATGGCACATTGCCCTGATTTTTTCTGTCGCGATTTATAAACCGTGCGCCAACGAAAACCCGATGAATCTCCACCCGCACTGACAGGCTCATATCATACCCACCCGGATCCGTGGAATCTGTCCGGGCTCTCCACCAGAGGTGCCGGGTTGATCCATGTCTTATCCGATTTAACAGACTGCTGTTCAGGTTAATACTATAACCGCTTTATTTTGTTCACTTACAAAATCAGCAACGGCCCAAACCAAATCAAAAAGAGAATGCATGGAAGGAGGCATCATGGAACATGCGTGTACCCGCAGACAGCTTATAACCGGATTTGGCCTGACTGCGATGGCGGTGGGTGTGAACCATTTTTCCGGGACTGCAATATGTCTGGCTTCTTCAAAAACAGGGGGTGACAGCTCAACCGGTGCAACATTTCAGCTGCCGCCACTTCCGTATTCGTACGATGCGCTGGAACCCCATATCGACATGAAAACGATGTCCATTCACCACGACAAGCATCATGCCGGCTACGTCAAAGGATTAAATGAAGCGTTAAAGCAATTGGCCGAAGCCCGGGCATCCAACGAATTCAAGTTGATAAAACACTGGACCCGGGAGCTTGCCTTTCACGGCTCGGGCCATATCCTGCACAGTTTGTACTGGACGAATATGTCACCCGTCAAAACAAAGCCGGATGGAATTCTGCTCGCCATGATCACAAAGAACTTCAATGGATTTGACAGTTTTCGGCTTCAATTTACATCGGCAGCTGCATCAGTGGAGGGAAGCGGCTGGGCGATTCTGGCGTATCAGCCCCATATGAAACAGCTGGTCATCCTGCAGGCTGAAAAGCATCAGAATCTTTCGATATGGGGCGTATACCCCCTGATGGTCTGTGATGTATGGGAACATGCGTATTATCTGAAATATCAGAATCAGCGGCAGGACTATATTCAAAATTTTTTTGAAATCATTGACTGGGATGAAGTCAGCACCCGATTAGCATCGGTGATTTAAATCAGTGCCCTGCGGGCGGACTGAGGCGCTCTGCCGCTGGAAGGACACTTCGTTTGAAGCAAGGGGGATGATCGGGCGGCCTCGTCAGATCATTACCCCGGCTTTATAAATTACCGCGTTGCCTTTCAACTGGTAGTATTCAACGGCAGCCGGAATCATGGCCGAGCAGCCTTTTTCCATCCGGATGCGCTTTCCGGAAGAATCCGACAGCATTGAACTGCCGCTGGTACAGATCATGATTTCAATGCTTCGATGCCGCGGGCTGACATATTCTGTCCCGGCGGATACGGTTATGATCGACAGAACAAATTCTTCCGCCCTGACAGGATAAATCATTTCGGCGGTTCGGACGGAAACGGGGTAAAGAATATCAATTCCGGATTCATCAAACCGGAGCACATCGAGCAACTCGGACACGTCAATGTGTTTAGGGGTCAATCCTCCCCGGAGCACATTATCGGAGTTGGCCATCAATTCGATTCCCACACCTTTGAGGTAGGCATGAAGACATCCGGCAGACAAAAACAGGGCTTCACCCGGATTCAGGCATACCAGATTCAACAGCGCCGGTGATAAAATGCCGATATCCGACGGATATGCCGCATACAGATTCTTTATCCACTGATATGCCGGATCATCGCCTGCTGCCGCCGATGCGCATGAGACCGCTTCCTGAATCACCCGATCCTTTTGCGCCTGCTCCATTGTCATCAGAGTATAAAAAAAATGTTTGAGACCGGTGGCGTCCGGGCGCAGACTCAGACCGTGGCATTGGCGTTTCAGTGATTCAGGACATATTTTTTTAAATCCCCTCAGGATATCCGATATTGGACGAAACCCGCATAATGCCCAGAACGGTTCCAGTGCACAGATACATTCCGGCTTGTGACTGGCATCCTTGTAATTTCTGAATGGTGCATCTAACGGGATGTTCAGTCGATTTTCTGCCTCAAACCCCTGCCTTGCCTGATCCGGACTCGGATGCGCCTGGATCGACAGCGGCGATTCAGCCGCGAGAATTTTAAGCAGATAGGGTATCTGATTATCAAATCTGGCGGCAACATCCTTCCCCAGGATATCTTCCGGATAGGTGCCGATCAGATCTGCCAGGGAAATCCATTGATTTTCATACAAGGCCATGGACGGGCCTTTGAAATGGGCGCCCATCCAGAGTTCTGCCAAAGGCGAGCCGGAAGGCGTTTTCAGACCCAGCAGAGCGGGTATCGCCGTTTTAGACCCCCAGGCATATTCCTGTATGGTATTTTTAAGCAGCGTAATGGTATTCATACGATAGAGTCATACCTGAACATCAAGTTGGGGTTTACTAAATAACAGCCGATTGATATAGGGTTTATTTATAATAATTCTGCCGCTTATACAAATGTAAAAATTTTAAAAGCATCTTAAGGGGTAAGGGGAAAAAATATCCATGTCGCTGCGCGTCAATGAAATATTTTACAGCATTCAGGGGGAATCCTTATTCAGCGGTCGACCCTGTGTCTTTGTCCGCCTGACCGGGTGCAACCTTCGCTGTACTTACTGCGATACGCGATATGCGTATTCCGAGGGGATTTTCATGTCAATTCCTCAAATACTCGATCAGGTTGCGACCTGCCGCTGCAAGCTGGTTGAAATCACCGGGGGAGAGCCCCTGCTGCAGGAGGATACTCCGGATCTGGTTCGGCAGCTTCTGGCGTTGAATTATAAGGTTTTGATGGAAACAAACGGCAGTCATGACATCAGCCGGGTGGATCGCCGGTGTGTCCATATTGTAGATATCAAGTGTCCGGCAAGCGGGGAATGCCATCACAACGACCTGGCAAATCTGAAACGTATCGGCCCGGAGGATCAGCTGAAATTTGTCATCCGCGATCAGGAAGATTACCGATTTGCCAGAGAAACCCTCGTGTCGGTACCGGCCGGTTTTCCAACGGATCATGCCCTGTTTTCGCCGGTAGCCGGAAAACTCGAACCGGCTGTGCTGGCCGGCTGGATTCTGGAAGATCATCTGGATGTGAGGCTGCATCTTCAACTCCATAATTTCATATGGCCCGATATCGATAGAGGGGTATAAATAAATTATTTTTTACAGAAAGGTTCTACCATAAATGATGACGGGTAAAAAAGCAGTCGTTCTTTCAAGTGGCGGGCTGGATTCTACGACGGTCATGGCCATGGCAAAGGATGACGGGTATGAGATTTACAGTTTGAGCTTCGATTATGGGCAGCGGCACGTATTTGAACTGGAAGCTGCCAACGCGGTTTCAAATTTTTTCGGTACGAAGAGACATCTGGTGATTCAGATCGATCTGAAAAAAATCGGCGGCTCTGCCCTTACTGATAATGATATTGATGTCCCCAAACACCGGGAGCTGGCGACCATGCCGGATGAAATCCCGGTCACTTACGTGCCGGCCAGAAACACCATATTCCTGTCCTATGCCCTGGCCTGGGCAGAGGTGCTCGGGTGCAGCGATATCTTTATCGGGGTCAATGCCCTGGACTACAGCGGATATCCGGACTGCAGGCCGGAATACATTGAAGCGTTTGAGCGCATGGCCAATCTGGCTACCAAAGCCGGTGTCGAAGGAACCGATCGGATACGCATCAATACGCCGCTGATCCATATGACCAAAGCCCAGATTATCCGAAAAGGGACCGAACTTGGCGTGGATTATCATATCACCCACAGTTGCTATGATCCTTCCCCTGACGGGCGGGCCTGCGGTCAATGCGACAGCTGCCGGTTGCGTAAAAAGGGATTTGCCGAGGCCGGCATCCCGGACCCGACCAGATATAATTTTTCATGAACGAGATTTTCATCGCAGGAGCATGATTTTAATGAAACCCGGGAAAAACGGCGCATCTGATTTATGCAGGCCCATGGAATCAAACAAATATTACAGGTTCGGAATTGACCCGGAAAAAGACGCATGGGTCACGGTATTTTTCATTGAAAACCACCTGGATTATGTTACGCATCCGGAACATGCGGCAACGCCGGAGCAGATCCGGTTCATGGTATATACGGAAGAAGATGATCGCTATTACCCCTGCCCGGATATGATGTTTGAAGACATCATCAGCCGGAACCAGTCGGATTTTCTCCGGAAACAATATCATGAGGTGCTGGAGAATATACTGGATCTGATACATACCCGCATCGAGGATGAACATGAAAAAAAGTATCTGGAATCGTTGATCCGTATTAAATTCAAGCATGAAACACGGGATGAAATCATGCTGCCCTCCCGGCTTGAAAAACGCCTGCTGAAAATTTTCATGAACCGGACGCTGATCGAAGATCCGTATCTGTGCGAAAAGGCGCATCGTAACTGGCGTACCCATAAGGCTTTGAACTCAAAAGAATTTTATGCCGCCATCAATTCATTAAGCCGGTCCGAGTTCTCTCAGTTGCCGGAAAATATTTCAGGGGTCAGAAACAGCGTTGATTATATCGAACTCAAACGCCTCCTGTCCCTGACCGGGGAAACTGCGTTGTGGAATTCGGATCAAGACATCCCGATGACCGAAGAAGACTATCGCAGGGCGATGAATCGAAATATTACCGGAAATGGGATCGATCCCCTGCTTGATTTTTTAGGTGTCCGGCAAAATAACCGGCCGGAAGAAATTCATCGGTTGCCCGGAAAAATTTTATGGCTGGCGGATGAAGCCGGTGAAGTCATTATCGATTTTGCCATTATCCGCTATCTTGTCAAACTGGGCCATAAAGTCATTGTTGCATTCAAGGAAGGCCCCCTGTACAGCAAAATCGATTTTTATGATATTCAGGAAGATCAGACGTTAAAAAAAGAACTTGAAGGCGCCTTTCTGATCAAGGAAAAGCAGATCGGAAAAAACGAGCTGGTCGGCATTCTCAGAAGCGATGTATCGGTCATCGCCATTTCAGACGGTACCCGCGAAGAAGTGAATCTTGTTCTGGCATCACGGACATTCAGCCGATGCTTCAAAGAGGTCGACGCGGTCATCTCCAGAGGCCATAAGCAGCGAACCCGGTTTTTCGACACCCATTTCCAGTTTACACGGGATGTATTCAATATTTCGTGCAATCCGGAGGGTACCGTATCCGTCCACTATAAACCCAGGCATCCGGATGTAGTGAAATTTTCTCATCAGGATCTGGAACAGAGAGCGGAAGCGATTATCGATCAGATGAAAGAAGCTAAAGCCAGGGGGATGACAGTCGTATTTTACAGCGGCATCGTGGGCTCCATTCCCGGAAAAGTCAAAACCGCTAAAAAAATTATGTCCGTGTTTATCGAACACTTGAAGACGCAGCTCTCCGAGACCTTTATCATCAATCCGTCGCATTATTTTCAGGTGGGCATGGATGCTGATGATCTGATGTATATGTGGGAAATTGTTCAACGCAGCGGCCTGATTGATATCTGGCGGTTTCAAAGCTATGGCGATATCATGAAATCGTTTGAATTGCTGAAGGAAAAAGTACCGCCGGAATGGGTCGGGAAAGATGCGACATTCAGCACCGGATGTACCAAGGAGATGACCATTGCCTTGCAGGTCCAGAAAAAACATCCGGAAATGCAGATCATCGGTCCGTCAAAAGAAAAATTCATGAGACGGAAAGAATACGGTATAGGAAAAATGTACGATCAACGGCTGGCCATCTGCAAGTTTTGAGAGCCTCCAGCTATGGCCGGCGCATGTTGTCCATGACAACCCATCCGTGGTGAATCTGGACCGGAGGATTGCTCAACGCCTTTTTTGTCGCCACTGCCGTCATCCTTGCGGAAAGGCTCGATGCGACCTCCCTGGTATCGCTGATACTGGCCGGCCAGATGATCAAGCCCATCATTTCACTGCTGCTGGCCCCTTATGGCTCGTCGGGATATTCGGCCCATCCGGTTAGCACATGGAGCGTCATCGGCGTTATTCTGATTGCCTCGGGCGTGATCATTATCCGACGATTTTAAACATCAGATGGTACATAATGACATTTCCCCCTTCACCCTATACCCTCCTATACCTCTATACCCCTATACCCCTATACCCTTTCTTCTACCTTCACCACCCCGCCGGTATCCGGACCTTATGGCCGCTTTTATTTTGAAACAATAGAAACCCGTTCGTTTTTCCGTACAGGTATAAATCTCTTGTAATTTTCACATCCATCCGGCAGTAATCCAGAATATCCCGTATACGCCCTTCTTTCCACCACTTCAGCGCCTGGAGCCCATCGCCGCTTTTAGCGGCGCCAAGCGTTTCTCTGGCCAGATGACCCAGAGACAGCCGGTAGCCCAGGTGCCCGAATATGATATCGAGCAGATCCAGGGTCGGAAGATTTTTAAACGCAAAATCAGAGTATCCGGCAAGAACCTGATAATCAAACCGGAGAATATTGAACCCGATCACCAGATCCACTTCGGTCAGGTGCTCAATCAGCTGCGGAATCTGGTGATCCAGATACTCGTGAAATTTGTCGTCATATGAATCATAAACCACCACGCAGCTGACCCGCATCAGATCCGCCCGGTTCCAGCCGCCGACCTCCTGTGCCGAGCGCTGGGTTTCAATGTCCAGTACCGCAAAGCGTCCGGGCGTCTGCGTCATGATCGCCTCCGGTTGTGGGGGCGGAAGTTCTACTATTTTGAGGCGGTCCGGATTATGTCGATCGATATCGTGGCCGGCGGGTTCGGCTACCGTGTCAGGATGGGTAACCTGCCCTGCCGGCCGGGTCTTCATCTGGTTCAGGATAAAAAAAGCCGCCCCCTTATCAATCGGCCGGTTGCCGGAACCACATTTGGGAGAATGAACACAGGAGGGACATCCGTTCTCACAGGGACATTTTTCAATCACCTGACGCGTCAGGTCCAGAAGTTTATCGGCCTTGTCAAAGGCCTGACGGCTGAGACCGGCTCCTCCGGGAATGCCGTCATAAATAAATACGGCCGCCATGCCCACCTGCTCATGATAAGGGATGGAAATACCTCCCAGATCATTTCTGTCAGACAGGACCAGCAGCGGAAAGATGCCGATGGCCGCATGCTCGATCGCATGGATGCCGCCCATGAAATGAAGGTATGCCTGTTCGGTCCGATGCTGGATTTCCGGGGGAATATTAAACCAGATGCCTTCGGTTTCAAAAATGAGGGGCGGAAGATCCAGAGCAGCGATGTTGATTTTTTTCTGGGGGTGTATCCGCCATCTTTCATATCCGGTCACCTGATCCGTCACTTTCAGCCTTCCCTGGCTGACCTTGATTCCCCGGACGGTTTTTTCATTAAGCACCTCGAGAATTTCAGTGTCTTTGGATGATCGGACCCGCGTATAATAATCCACATGGGCTCTGGTAATCTTTACGGTCTGCGTATCGATCCCGAGATGATCGACCTGGTAGGTCTCCCCGTTATGAAGATAGATGGCGCCCGGGTGAGTTTCCTTAAACGCCCTGAAGGCGTCGATATCCCCCCTGCTCTCCCCTGTCTGACTGCATATGATATGGTACTGGCTTCCCGATCCCCGAAGATCCACATGCCGGTGCGGCGACTTGTACCGGGAAAAAAATTCAGACCCGTCCGCACCCCGCAAGAGGTCCCCCCGCTGTTCCAGGCGTAACACAGAGCGCAGAACGCCGGGTTCCGTCAGCCAGGGCTCATCTGCCTTCAGCGGCAGTTCGGCGGCGGCACAGGCCAGATGCTTTTCAAGTATCATGGCATTATACGGATTGATCACCGCCGCTTCCGGCTCACGGCCCAGGAGCTCGCCGGGGTTTCGCATAAAATACTGATCCAGGGCATCATCACCGGCTATCAGGATCATGGCGCTGTCCTGCCCGCTTCTGCCTACCCGCCCTCCCCTCTGCAATGTGGATGAAACGCTGCCGGGATAGCCGGCCAGAATACACAGATCCAGGTCCCCGATATCGATACCCAGTTCCAGGGCGCTGGTGGAGATAACCGCCAGAAGCTCCCCATCGGCAAGCTTGCGCTCGATCTCGCGACGTTCTTCGGGCAGGTAGCCGGCCCGATAGGAACTGATCCGGCTGGCAAACCGTCCGGATTTACTGCCGGCCCAGAGGGAAATCAGCTCCGCGTATTTTCGTGACTGCGTATAGACGATCGTTCGAAGTCCCCGGTGAAGCGCGGCTTTCAGCAGCATAATCGTCGTCTGAGCCGACCCCTCCACCGGATCGATAAACACCACGTGCCGATGTCCCTTGGGCGAGCCGCTTTTTGTTATCGGAACCACCTCCATGCCGGTCAGCTGATGCGCCAGTTGTGCCGGGTTTGCAATGGTGGCCGAGCTGAAGATAAAGGTCGGGCGGCTTCCGTAAAAAGAACAGATCCGTTTAAACCGCCTGAGAACCTGCGCCATATGCGAGCCCAGAACCCCCCGGTAGGTATGAACTTCATCGATGACCACATATTCAAGCGCCGAAAAAAAATCCGCCCAGTTCCAGTGATGGGGCAAAAAGGCCAGATGAAGCATTTCGGGATTGGTCATGAGAACATTGGGAGGATTTTCCCGGATGCGCTTGCGGTGCCAGGCTGAGGTGTCTCCATCGTAAATTGCCGCGCGGGGAGAATGATCATTCAGGGATGCGGCCATCGAATTAAAGGCAGCGAGCTGATCCTGTGCCAGTGCCTTCAGCGGAAACATATACAGTGCCCGTACACCCGGATTTTCCATCATCCGTTCCAGAACCGGCAGATTATAGATGAGGGTCTTGCCGCTGGCCGTAGGCGTTGCCGTCACCACATGCCGGCCGGAACGGATCAGGTCCAGTGCCTGTGCCTGATGGCTGTAAAGCCGCTGAATCCCCGATGCCTTCATGAGACGGTTCAAAGGGTCATTTCGGCCGCCTGCCGTATCGGACCACAACGGCGGGCTGGCGGGAAGAATTTTATGGTAAACAACCTGGCTGCCGATGCGTTTTGAATTCAACAGGGATTGAATATATTCATTGATATCTCGGGATGAATGAACCGGCATAAGTTTAGCTTTCATTAGATGATACGCAAGTCGCCCAGTCTTCCACAACCGGGAAAAAGCAGACATTTCCTGATGGACTCTACCTTGTAAAATATAAAAAAAGATCCTATTATACAAAGTGTTATTGCGTTTGCTCACGCATAACCGATGATAGCGACCATGCAGACGAAACAGATCCAAAAATCCGATTTTACATGAAATACTCCTTATTTCAAGCCCAACGCCACAAACGGATTAAAAAATGGATGACCGATGCTTCTTGACGATATTTTCAAAAACCGGTATTCAGTTCGAACGTTTACTTCGGAACCCGTTAAAACCGATGACATCATCGCATTGATCGAATCGGCCCGTCTGGCGCCTTCAGCCTGTAACAGCCAGACGTGGCGTTTTATTGCGGTTACCGACCGGGCCACCATTGCCGACATCACACGGCATGCCATGCGATCGGTTATTTCCAACGCATGGCTCGATCAGGCGCCGTTAGTGATTGTCGGGTGCTCTCAACTTGATCTGGCAGCCAGCCGGATCGGATCGGCCATTACCGGGATTGACTATTTTCAGATCGATCTGGGGATTGCCATGGAGCATATGGTGCTGAAGGCAACCGAGCTGGGATTGGGAACCTGCTGGATCGGATGGTTTCATGAAAAAAAACTGAAAAAACTGCTTGATATCCCCGGATACGTGAAGGTTTCGGCCCTGCTTGCCGTCGGGTATCCGAAAGATAAAACCCCCGGCCGACAGAGACGAAGAAAATCCATCGGAGAGATTGCGTTTAAGGAAAAATGGGGAAAGACGATGGAATGATGGACGGCCATTTCAGTATCAGGGTTATTTCCGAAACAATAAACTCAATAATCGGAGGATGCATGAAAGAAAAATTTGAATTGGTCAAGCGGTATCTCAATGACATGGACATGGCCATAATCAGCGAAGATGAAGCAGAGGAGCTGGTGGTGGTGGAAGATGAGGACAGCGGCATTAAAAATCTTATCATCGATTGCGAAGAGCCGATTCTTGTGCTTGAGCAGATGATCATGAAGGTACCGGAAAATTCGGGACCGTTGTATAAACGGCTGCTTCAAATGAACCGGAATCTGGTTCACGGTGCGTTTGTCCTGGATGAAAACGAATCCATGATACTGTTTCGGGATACCCTGCAACTTGAAAACCTTGACCGCAATGAACTCGAAGCTTCCATTCAGGCGCTGAGTCTGGCTCTGTCGGAGTATGCCGCCGATCTGTTAAAATACGCGGCATAATGATGCTGTCATCAATTATTGACGGTTTCGTAAAAAGCACTCGAAAGGCCCTTCACGTCATTCCCGCGGAGGCGGGAATCCAGTTTTTAAGGGCGTTATAAATTCCCTGTTCTGCGGGAGTTTTGAAAAAATGACTTTTTACGCGGCCGGCAATGATGCTTTTATATTTTTTGATATTTCAGGAGGATAAACCCTATGTCAATATTCAGCAGACTGTTCAAGGTAGGACAGGCCCAGGCAAGTGCCATTGTCGACAAATTTGAAGATCCGATCCGAATGACCGAACAGGGCATCCGGGATCTGAAAAACGATTTTCAGCAGGCCCAGATCAGCCTGGCCCAGGTGAAAGGAATTGCCATCCGGACCCGCAAAGATTCCGAAAATAATAAAAGGCTGGCTGCGGACTATGAACGCAAAGCCATGCTGCTGTTGAAAAACGGACAGAATGGCGGACTGGATGTCGCAGAAGCCGAACGACTGGCCACTGAAGCACTTTTAAAAAAGGAGGAGCTCAGCAAAGAATCTGTCAGGCTCGCTACCGAAGCCCAGCGCCATGAGCAGATGGCCGGTCAGCTTCAATCCAATGTCACAAAAATCAAATCGACCATCACCTCATATGAAAATGATCTGATCACCTTGAAGGCAAGGGCCAAAACAGCCGCTTCGACCCGGAAAATCAATGAACAGCTGGCCAGAATAGACGGTTCCGGCACCATTGCCATGCTGGAGAAAATGAAGGCCAAGGTCGAGGAAGATGAATCGCTTTCCCAGGCATACGGGGATATGGTCAGCGCGGATCATAGTGTTGACGATGAAATCAACGCGGCTCTTGGCAGCGGCAAAACATCTACTGCTTCAGAGCACCTTCTTGAATTGAAAAAGAAGATGGGTCTGGAATAGATCAGGAGTGCTCATGGGCTTGTTTGATTTTTTCAAAAAAAAAGACACCGGCCCGGATCCGTTAACCGGTTTGACGCTGCCGAATCTCAAGATTGGTTACCTGCTGGATTTCGATATGAAAACCTGGCAGGTGGAAGCCAGCCATTATTATGACTGGGGAGAAGGTGACAGGTCCTGGGAATGGCAGCTGATCAGCCACGATGAAACGATTTATCTGGAAAGGGAGTCCGATGATGAAGACGCCTGGTCGGTCAACCGGAAAATTCCGGTTTCCCGGCTTGACCCCGCTGTCTTCGATCATATCCGGCAGCACCAGGATCCCCCGGATACAATCGTTTATGAACAGGTAACCTATTTTCTGGAAGAAATGGCCGGCGGGCATTTCTTCCAGAATGGCAAGGGGCCGGGAAAGGAATTGCTGAGCTGGAGTTACCAGGATGATTCCGGAAAGAAATTCCTTTCGATTGAACAGTGGGGAGATGACGATTTTGAAGCCTCCGTCGGCATCCCGGTCGAGGAATATCAGTTCATCAATATCCTGCCGGCCGGAACCACACCCTGACGAAAGTTCTGTCAGGGTCACGGAAATTCAGCGGAATTTCGGTTTAAATTCAAAGCGCAAAGCGCATCAGCAGGTGCATAAGCTACTGTGCCCACCTGCTGATGACGCACCGGAATCTTTTTTATGAAACCCTTCAGTCCTATCCAGACAAAAAAATCAAACCCCCCTCGGTAAAATATCAGCCGCAAAAATTCACACAAAATTTTTTTACGATTTTTACAACTTTTGTAACTTTTGTGAATTTCTTATTTTTTTGACAGCGTTTGGAAAATAAGGCACTGAAAAACAGACCAAATTCACCGCGTACATCCCACAGGAAATTATTGACTTTTAAAAAGCTGTCCTGTAGAAGCCCTGCTATGTATCTTATAGATTACCATAGTGCATTTATAACGTACTATGGGCTCACTCAAAAATAACTTCCCAAACACTTAAAGTTGCGAACTTATTTCTGAGCGAGCCCTATGGGGAACATCTATTGCCTGGGAACGCCACCTGGCATTGTCTCAATAATGTCAGATGAAAGGATCGGTTCATGAGATATCAAAGCCGAATAACCGGGTATCAACATGAAAAACACCGGCGTATTTACCCTCAGTGACGTTGCTGTTACTGATAAAACCAGAACCCCGTCCAACAACTTCAACAGGAGCGGTTCCGAACGCATTGACGTGTGCCGCCTGGAGGCTGCCGGGCTGATATCCGCTGAGATATCCTCCGGGGTGGACGCACAGAAAAACAAGAGTGATTCAGATGGAAATTGACGTAAAAGAATTTGATCATATCGCACAAACCGTATTCGCGCCCGTATATCCGCTCATCGCCAGCCAGATCATTGCTCATACCGGCGTCACCCGAGGGGTATGTCTGGATATCGGCTGCGGCGGGGGCTATCTGGGCACCGCCCTGGCCCGGTCCACCGAACTGTTTGTCCACTTCTTTGACCAGTCCGAGGAAATGCTCGCCATCGTCCGCCGGACAATTGCCGAAAACGGCTTGCAGACCCGGACCCATACGCTTCGGGGAGATGTTATGGCCATCGGCCTGCCGGATGGGTCCGTAGATCTGGCCGTCAGCCGCGGATCGGTTTTTTTCTGGGAAGATTTGCCCCGGGCCTTTCGTGAGATCTATCGGGTGCTTGCCCCCAATGGGTGGGCTTATATCGGCGGTGGTTTCGGGTCGCGGGAATTAAAAGAATCCATAAAACGTGAAATGGCATCACGCGATCAGGGCGGCGACCGGTTCCGAAACAAAGTGGGGCGTAATCTGAGTCCCCAAAACCGCGCACTTTTCGAGACGGCACTCCAAACCGCCGGCATCGATTCCTTTACCATTGTGCACAACGACGAGGTCGGGCTGTGGCTTGCCATAAGGAAATAAAAAATGGATACCTTGAACTGTTCCATCTGTGAGCTTCGCTGTCTGCTTGGCGAAGGCCGAACAGGTGCCTGCGGACTTTATGAATTAAAGGAAAACCATATCGTGGAACGGTTTGCGGACCATTATCTGGTCGCCTGTCCCATCTCCATTGAAACCATGCCTGTTCTGCATTTTCACCCGGGGGCAAAATTCTTTCAGATCACGACCACCGGATGCAATTTCAACTGTCCGGGCTGTATTTCCACGGTTCTTGTTCGGGAGATGTTTTCTGACAGCCGGGCCCTTCAGCAGCTGAGTGCCGAGCAGATCATCACCAAGGCATTTGAAAACCAGTGCGAAGGGATTGTTTTTCTGATGAATGATCCGTTGGCAGCGTTTCCCGGATTTTTAAAAATTGCGAAACTGGCACACGCCAGAGGTCTTATGGCCGGCTGCTCCACCAATGCATATTTTACCACGGAAGCATTGACGCAACTGCTGCCCTGTCTGGATTTTATCAATGTCGGCATGAAGGGTTTTACGGATAAAGCTTATCAGGCCTGCGGCGTGCCGGAAATTAAACCGGTACTCAGGAATCTGGAAATCCTGCATGAGGCAGGCGTTCATATCGAAATTTCCTGTATCCTGACCCGTGAAAATCAATCCGAATTAATGGATCTTGCACATTATATCTCGGGTATCTCGCGAGGCATTCCTCTTCAGGTGATGCGTTTTCTTCCTTTTGAAACAGCCGCTATTACCCAGGAACCCTCTATCCGTGAATCAGAGGATTTCTGCAAAAAACTCCGTCAGGACCTGGACTTTGTCTACCTGTTCAATACGCCCGGCAGCAACCACCTGCATACCTGTTGCCCCCGATGCGGTCACGTTGTCTTGCGTCGCGACTTCTACGGCCCCATGGGCGCCAAGATTATTATACCGCCAAACGGTCTGCAACAGACTGATCAATGCCCTGCCTGCGGACGCGAGCTGCAACTAGTTGGTCTTACATCACAATCGGCCTATCAGGAGGGTGACTTTGAAGGTGGCTACCCCTTTACCCGCGCCATGGAGATGGTGGAAGCCATGCTCATCGCCATGGGTGTCACCAGCAAAGCAGTAGTGGTACGCGCCTGGGAGGATGTCCTTCAAAATGGCAGATTAAAAAAACTGCATAAAAGCATTCAGCATCCACGGACGTATATCGAAGCGGTCCGCTATTTCGGCAAAAAAGTGAATGCCGCCGAGCAGGCCGAAGTCCTGGCAACTTATCTGGAAGATCGTCTGGCGCGCATAGAAACCGACCTGGCTTCGGTTACACGGCGGCCACGGGTCTACTATGCCATGGGCAAGCCCCTGTTCTATATCAACGGCGGCCGATTGGAAAATCAACTCGTTGAAACGGCCGGTGGTGTCAGTGTGAACCGCGAACTGCCGGACGGCGGTCGTCCGGGACGCACTTTGACGGTTTCCGAACTCAACCGGATAAATCCGGAGGTGATATTTATCTCGGCGTTTATATCCAACTCGGTGGATGACTTTCTGGCTGAATGCCTGGCGCTTGGCGTGGAGGCCGATGCCGTCAAACAAAAGCAAATCTTTGTTCATCCAGCTCCTGGATGGGATTTCGGCAGTCCGCGCTGGGTGCTTGGTTTGTTATACATGGCCCGGGTCCTTCATCCGGAGCGCTGCTCATATGATGTCATGGCAGAGGCCGATGCTTTTTATCGCAATTTTTACGGAATCGCTTTTGATCCGCTCGATGCCAACCGTTCCTTCAGCAAACCCGATCGCCGCTGGCGGTGGCTGGAATAGCGCACGGAGCGCTTACGGAAAAAAGAAGTATCAGGATATCCAAAAGCTTTAACCCAGCGATGTTCACCGTGAGATTTACCCAAAGGTCATTGCCGTTAAGAATAGACTCTCTCGTCCCTCCCCTGAATATCGGGGGATTCAGGCCGTTTTAAGATGTGTGGTCTGAGAAATTTTCATGCCCGGAGTTACGGCGCATGGCATAAAAACGTGACAATAATAATTTTGCTGTCCCTTAGGGGAAAAAGGACATTGATCATGACCATTCAAGCAGCTGGGAATTTGATTGAAAAATCCAGAGAGAATTTGCGAACGCTGATTCATGAAAACGCTTTTGATAATGCATCGGTTTGCATTCTGGCCAGGACACTGACGCCGGAGCAAGCCATTGGAAATCCGAAACGCAGAGATTATCCCATCATAGAGGGAAAGGAGAAAATGCTGGAGGCCCTGTTCCTGGGTGCCAGAGGGCATTCGTTCACGGATTCGCCGGTGGATTTTCAGGGCAGTATCCGTGAGGTCGTTGACCTGCCACTCAATTCGAATCAGAACCGGGCGGTTTATTTTGCAACGCTCAATGCCGTATTGAGGAAGCTGGATCTGGTTCGGGGAACGGTCCATTGCAGGGATCAGGAACCCGAACAATGCTCACAATGCATCGCCGATCATCTGATGAATACCTGGGGAAAATTAAAGGTGGGATTGATCGGGCTGAATCCGGCAATTGCCGAAATGCTGGTGAAGACCTTTGGACCGGAAAATGTTTTGATCAATGATTTGGATAAAAAAAATGTCGATACGGAAAAATTCGGGGTCATCGTAAGAGACGGTCGTCGCCGGACCGAAGCCCTGATTCAGGAGTCTGATGTCGTTCTGGCGACCGGCACGACACTGTGCAATGATACGTTTGAAACCATCTGGAATCTGATCTGCAAACACCGGAAAAAATATTTGTTTTACGGCGTAACGGTTGCGGGCATCAGCTACCAGATGGGAATCGACAGAATCTGTCCATACGGAAGCGATGGATGATTCAAACTGCAGATGATAACCGAACCGGGGTATCTGCCTGGCTCAATTTATCCGGCATTTGACAACAGCTGTTTTTTCCCTTTTTGCCGGAACGCTGCAAATCACCGGCGGTTAATGGCAAAACGACGATGAAACAGCGGCTTCCGGCGGTCAGGGATGCGGAAATTACTGATTTACCGGTTGTCGAGTCTCAACGTGGCGTCATTCCCGCAATGCTGTTGAGCGGGAATCCGGGCAATAAGGGGACGGGCATGAATAAATGCATTTCCTACTTTATTAAGCTTAAGTTCATATCCTGAGCTAATTTTTCCCCCCGCACTACCGAACGGCTCACCGCCGGTTGACCTATACCCAGTAGT